>DAOWCC010000046.1 GCA_030639665.1 Elusimicrobiota bacterium
GAGATGCCGGTAATTAGAGAGTAGAGAAGAGAGAGGAGAGAGCAGTAGGGAGAAGAGGTATATTAGTAGAAGTCTGATATATGAAGATATTCCTTGTATATCTGATTTCTAATTTCTCCCATGTAACTTTGTTCACGGGACTAACATCCTGGGAATCTTTCAGATTCCTAAGGGTGATATCTGATTTCTATAAATTATGACTCATACTAAAAATTTGATATTAAGCGTTAACTCGCAAAATTTAAAAACTTTTTTTATAAAAAAAATTATTTCCAATTATAAATATTGGTTGGCTGGCGTCATTACTCGCGAAATAAGAAATAACGGACAAAGAGAGGGTTATGAAATCAGAACTTTGGAAGGAGAAAAATCCGTACTCGCTTCCGTTAAGATTTTATCCGATATCAGTTTTAATAAATATGCCGTAAACCGGAGCGCTCTTGAAGATTTTGCTTTAAGGGCCATTAAGATTGCCATAGAGAAAGAAAAAATAATTTTAATAGATGAAGTCGGAGGCATAACGCTTTTATCCGATAAATTTATAGAGCAGGTTCGTCTGGCTTTGTCATCGCGAATGCCGGTTTTATTGGTAGTCAGGTCCGGAGCGCGGACTTTTTTAGATACACTTTCGTCTATGAGTGAAACGAAAGTATATAATATGGAAAAAGATAATTATTCTGAAATTGAGAAAAAAACGGATGAATGGTTTGAATTTTGGATAAAAAGGATTAACCACGATGGATAAATATAATTTAAAGTTTTCTCTTGAGGCCGTAAAAAAAGCGCATTTTATAGGCATAGGCGGCATAGGCATGAGCGGCATAGCTCAGCTTATGCGGGCCATGAAATATGATGTCAGCGGCTCGGATATGGAAAAGTCCCTAATAACGCGGCGGCTTGAAGATATAAAAATAAAAGTTTTTTATGAGCATAATAAAGCCAACATCGACTCCGCTGATTTAGTCATTATAAGTTCCGCGATAAGAAAAGATAATCCCGAGCTGATTGAAGCCAAAAGGAAAAAAATTCCGATTGTGCGCCGCGCTGAAATGCTTGCCAAAATAGCGGAATTGAAAAAAACAATTACGATTAGCGGCACGCACGGCAAAACCACAGTGACTTCCATGCTTGGTTCTGTTTTTGAAGGCGCCGAGGAAGACGCGACTATAGTTGTCGGAGGACTTTTTAAAAATATCGCTTCAAATATCAGGATAGGAGCGAGTGACTATTTTGTGACGGAAGCTGATGAGTCGGACGGTTCTTTTCTTTATTTTTCTCCGCTTCTTTCGTGTATTACCAATATCGACATAGATCATATGAATCACTATGGAGATATGGCCACGCTTAAAAAAGCGTTTATAAATCATATTTCAAAAATTCCTTTTTATGGCGCTGTTGTTTTATGTTCGGATGATGAAGGCGTTAGGTCCATTATGAAAGATATAAGTGTTTCCGTCATTACATACGGAATGGAAGGCTGCCCCGATTGGCTTGCCAAAATTGTAAGGATGAAAGGAAATAAAACGGAATTTATGGTTTATTTTAAAGGGAAAAAAATGGGATTGGTAAAAATTAGCGCCAGCGGCAGACATAATGTATTGAACGCTTTGGGAGCTATTGCTTGCGGAGGTTATTTGGGGTTTGATTTTGCCAAAATGGCCGCGGGCTTAGGCAAGTTTATGGGAGTAAAAAGAAGGATGGAATCTCTCGGCTTTGTCAAAGGTATTAGACTTATTGATGATTATGCTCATCATCCAACCGAGATAAAGGCGCTGATAGGCGCGGTAAAAGAGGCTTATAAGCCAAAGCGGATAATCGCTCTTTTCCAGCCTCATAGATATTCCAGGACAAAAGAGCTTTATAAAGAATTTGCCAAGTCTTTTAAATCGGCCGATATTGTTTATCTTATGGATATTTATTCCGCGGGTGAAAGTCCTTTAAAAGGAATTTCTTCAGATTTAATTTTGAATGCCATGCGAGGCATAAATAAAACAAAAGTATTCCAATTTAAAAACGCTCTTACTGTGGCTAAAAATTTAGCTAAGGGTGATATCTTGCTTACCATCGGAGCCGGGGATGTTTGGAAAACAGGGGAAGATATAAAATTGAAGTTTGAAATAATTAGTTAGAACGGCAGCGCGACAGGCAACAGCGCGGCAGATACAGCCAAAAAAATTTGTAAAAAATTATTAAAAGTATTACCGGTAAAACTATGCCCAAATACAGCCAAGTATTTCTTAATAATGATTACACGACAATGCGCATAGCCGAATCCATAAAGGATTTTGATTGTGACGCGATTGTTGAAATAGGGCCGGGGAAAGGTGTTTTAACAAAAGATTTAATTAAGCTATATCAAAAAAAACTTCTCGCTGTTGAGATTGACGGAAGGATGATTGAGTGTTTAAAGGAGAGGTTTAAAGGAGAAATTCCGCCTATCATTAAATCCGATTTTATGCGCTTGGATTTGTCCGAAGTTTTTTCCAAATACAAGAAAATTGTTTTTATCGGCAATCTTCCGTATCATTGCGCGACTGCCATTCTTGAAAAAGTTCTTTTATTTGATAAGTTCGGCGGCGCGTCCTTTATGTTTCAGAAAGAAATGGGGGAAAGGATTCTGTCCGCGGCCAATGATAAAGACTATGGCTATTTTTCAATTTTCAGCCAGCTCTTAAGCGAAGCTTTTTTACTTTTAGATGTGCCGAAAGAAGATTTTACGCCTATTCCCAAAATAGATTCGCGGGTAATTGTTTTTAAAAAAAAGAAAGATTCCTTTTTAGAAGAGGGAGTGTCTTTAAAAAAATTCCTTTCTTTAATCAAGGCTTCTTTTTCTCACAGAAGAAAGACAATACTGAATTCTTTAACTATTTCAACGGATTTGGAGAAAGAGCGATTGGTAAAGGTTTTTGAGAAGGCTCAAATTAAGCCCGCATTAAGGCCGCAAAATTTAACCATTGAGGATTTTAAAAGGCTTTATAATGCGTTAAACCAGAAATCAGAGATATAAGGGGACTCTATACAAATATTTAGTACAATTAAAACCTATGACAATATATAAAGAGAGAATCAAAGAGCTTCAGCATTTGCTTAAAAAAAATAAATTGGACGCGGTCGTGATAAATCGCACTCTTGAAGTGGGTTTCTTGACGGGATTTTATCTTGACGGCTGTGTTTTGCTTGTTTCAAAAACAAATATTTGGGGTTTTATTCCCCAAATGCTTTTTGAACATTTTAAAACCAGCGCTCCGTTTGTTGAAGCTGTCGCCGCCAATGATATAAAAGGCGCCGCCATCGCGGAAATTAAAAAAAATAAATTTAAAATTAAAAAAACGGCTTTTCAGCCTGAAACTGAAACTTATGTTGACGGGATGTTCTGGAAAAAACATGGTCTTATTGAAAAAGCCGGTCTTACGGCGTTCTTAAGACTTACAAAAAAAGGCGCGGAGCTTAAAGCCGTAAGAAAAGCTTGTCATATTGCATCCAAAGCTTTTGACATAATAAAACCAAAAATTAAGGCGGGCAGAACGGAGATTTCAGTTGCCAGAGAACTGGAGCACATTATGCAATTAATGGGCGCTACGGGACCTTCTTTTGATACGATTGTAGCTTTTGGACCAAATTCCGCTCTTCCTCACCATGAAACTTCAACGAGAGTTTTGAAAAAGAATGAAGCGGTTTTAATTGATTATGGCTGCGTATATGATTTTTATCGGTCGGATAGAACCAGAACTTTTTTTTATGGAAAAGCGGACGCGGAGTTTAAAAAAGTTCATGCCATTGTCGCGGCTTCCCATAGGAAAGGGATTAAGGCTTTAAAATCCGGAATTAAGGCGTCTACCATAGATAAAATATGCCGTAATGAAATTATGGATAAAGGCTATGGACAATATTTTATTCATGGAACCGGCCACGGCGTTGGACTTGAGATACATGAAGAACCGAGAGTTAACGCTAAATCCAAATATGTTTTGAAGGAAGGCATGGTGTTAACGGTGGAGCCGGGAATATATTTGAACGGGAAATTCGGAGTTCGAATAGAAGATACTCTTTTAGTTAAAAAAAATGGATGTGAAATTCTGACAAAGTAAAAACCAGGTCGAGGTCAAGATTGAGATTAAGAAATAAAAGCGGATTGTGAAATTGAGAGTTTTTACTTAATCTTAGCCTAAATCTTAATCTGCAGTTATTGGAGGGAATAATATGACGATACCGGTAATCGTAATAGCTCTTTTAATAGTGGGAGCGATTGTAATTTACAATGGTTTGGTAAATCTTAAGCATCAGGTGGACAATGCTTTTAAGCAAATTGATATTCAGCTTAAACGGCGCCATGATTTAATACCGAATTTGGTTAATTCGGTTAAAGGCGAAATGAAATTTGAAAGTGAAACTCTTGAAAAAGTCGTGCAGGCGAGAGCCGGAGCGGTAAACGCTTCCAAGAGCGGAAGTATGGGAGATATAGCCGCTAATGAAGGTCTCCTTTCTCAGGCCCTGGGAAAACTTTTGGCCATTAGCGAAAATTATCCCAATTTAAAGGCGATTGAAGCTGTTAAAAAACTTATGGAAGAGCTTGCTCATACGGAAAATGCGCTAAGTTTTGCCCGTCAGCTTTATAATGATTTGGTTACCAAATTTAATATCAAACAGCAGGTATTTCCAAATAATTTATTTGCCTCTATGCTTGGCTTTATTCCCGCTGTTCTTTTTGAACTTCCCAAAGATTCCAAAGAAAGGGAAAATGTAAAGGTAGAGTTTTAAGAAAATCGGGAAAAATAATGAGATTTTTTAGTATGACCCCACCACCTCTTTTATTACGCTTTGCCATAGGCGGCGCAAATTCGCGAAGCGAATTATTTTGGCGTAAATGCCAAAATATAAAAAAAGAGGTGGTGGGGTGAATATATACGAACAACAAACAAAGAATAAAAGGCTTACAGCTGTAATAATGGTTGTTTTTGTGGCTTTTTTTCTTTTTTTGGGGCTTGGGTTTGATTTTTTTTATGCCAGTTTTCAGCCGCAGGATCAAGCTGTATTTACGGAAAATTATGACGGGTATTATGAAGCGGAAGTAAAGAATCAGCCGATACCTTACGGCACAATCATTGCTTTTATTGTCGCTTGTTTTATGGTGGGCAATAGTGCTCTTAATGGAGCGCAAATGGTTTTAAAATCAACAATGGCCCGGCGCGCCAAATCATCCAATCCCAAAGAAAAGCAATTTTTGAATATTGTTTCCGAAATGAGTATAGCTTCCGGTTTGCCAAAGCCGCGCGCTTATATTGTGCCGGATATGGATTTAAACGCGTTCGCGACGGGATTTAGCCCCGAAAAATCATATATCGCCGTAACTCAAGGGCTTATCGCTGAGCTTAATAGAGAAGAATTGCAGGCGGTGGTCGCGCATGAAATGAGTCATATAAGGAATTATGATATAAGATTGATGACTATTGTCTCGGCTCTCATGGGCGCCATTGTTTTGCTGAGAGACTTTACGGCCAGAAGAATGTTTTATGGGAGAGGCCGCTCAAGCAGCTCTTCAAATAGAAGCGGCGGCGGACCGATAATGATAGCTATATTCGTGCTTTGGATTATAGCTCTTATTTTTGCTCCGTTTTTATCCAGAGTTTTAGCTATGGCCATATCGAGAAAGAGAGAATATCTTGCGGACGCTTCCGCGGCCGAATTAACCCGTAATCCCAAGGGGCTTATCAGCGCGCTTGAGAAAATCAGAAATGCGGTAATGCCGACAAAAAAAATAAATAATGGCGTGGCGCATATGTGCATAACCGATCCCAGAGGCAGTCTTATAGAAGAGAAATTGGGTTTTACGGCTGATTTATTGGCCAGTCACCCGCCGATGGAAAAAAGGATTTTAGCGCTTAAAGTTATGTCGTATCAGCAGTAATAGTAAAGAAGCGCGGAAGAAATAGTAAGAAGTAAATTACCCCGTTAAATAATTTCAGATTTTCGGGGATACAAAAATCTGAAATTACGCCTTGAGCAACAAGGCGTATTTAACACGGTAAAGGAGAATTATTATGATACTTTCAACAAACTTTAATCCCGGAACCATATTTAAAAATGAGAATAATGAAATAGTTCAAGTCGTGACCTGCCAGCATCATAGGAAATCACAGGCTCGCGCTGTTGTAAGAGTTAAACTTTTAAATATGGAAACGGGCGCCATAATAGAAACCAGCTATAGGCCCGAAGATAAATTTCATGAAGTCAGTGTTCAAAAAAGAGAAAAGACTTATATGTATTCCGATGGAAAACTGGCTCACTTTATGGATACTCAATCTTATGAACAAATGGAAATCCCTCTTGAAAAACTTGGAGACGCGGCAAAATTTCTTGTTGAAAATATGCTTGTTCATGGTTTGTATTTGAATGATAAATTTTTTAATATTCAATTGCCCGCCAATATTATTATGGAAGTCGCTGAATCCGAACCCGGTGTTAGAGGCGATTCCACGGGTAATGTTACAAAGAATGCCAAACTTGTAAGCGGATTGGAAGTTAAAGTGCCGCTTTTTATTAATCCGGGAGACAAAATAAAAGTTGATACAAGAACTTTTGAATATCTGGAAAGAGCAAAGGAATAAAAAAAGGCGTAATCGCCTTTTTTAGAGCGACAGCGCGACAGTTCGCAAGAGCGTCAGTAAAAAACAGAAAAGAGGAAAATTTTTATGATAAAAGCCGTTATACTGGATATAGACAATACACTCATGGATTTTATGCGCATGAAACGCGCCGCCGTTGATTCGGCCGTTGACGATATGATAGACGCGGGGCTTAATATTCCAAAAGAAGAGATGGTGGAAAAGATTTTCAAAATATATTGGGAAGAGGGAATTGAGGATCAGAATATTTTTGATAAAGTTTTGACAAAAGAATTCGGTGAGATTGATTATAGAATTCTTGCCGCCGGTATTTTAGGTTATAAGAGGGCGAAAGAAGGGCATATGACTCTCTACCCGCATGTTAAACTTACTTTAACAAAACTTTTAAAAAGCGGAATAAAAATGGGAGTTGTTTCCGACGCTCCAAGATTGCCGGTTTGGCTTAGAATAGTGGCTTTGGGTCTGCATCATTATTTTGACCATATTGTGACTTTTGAAGATACCGGAGAAAGAAAGCCTTCGCCCAAACCTTTCACGAAAATTTTACAATTATTAGAGACAAAACCCGAAGAAGCCATTATGATAGGTGATTGGGCTGAAAGAGATATTAAGGGCGCTAAAAACATAGGCATGCTCACCGCCTGGGCCAAATACGGCAATGAATTTGACACCGTAAAATCGGGCGCGGATTATGAGCTTGAAGATATTCAGGATATTCTTAAAATTGTGGATGAGCGCAATAAAATAAAAACTCAATGAAATCCCTTTTCTTAGTTTTTTTGCTTCTTCTTTTTAGCCTTGTGGATATATGCGCTTTAAATATAAGTTCCATGAAAGGCGGTGGGGACAAAAAAGATTTTGAGTTTTCAAAAACCATTTTTATTCGGGGCATAGAATTTAGAAATGGTTTTTTGAAAATGCCGCTTGACGGCTACAAAAAGAAAAAATATTCCAATATAAAAATTTTATCCAAGGATTTTTATTATAAAATTTCAAATTGTTTTGAGGGTGAAACTTGCGCGATAAACAAAGAGAAAAAAGATATTTTAATTAAGGTTGAGAAAATTTTTCCGCTTAAGTCGCCTTTAAGAGTGGCAAACGCTGAAATGTCTTTTGACGCGGAGCTTATCGTGGTTTTTGGTATTGTGAAGGATAGAAAAAAGAAAGATGAAATATGGCTTTCTTATCCCAAGGATTTTGAAATAAGAGATAAAGTTTTTAAAAATAAATTGGAAAAATTAATAAAAGAAAAATTCAGTAAGACTCTAAAAAGCCGGAAGATAAAATAAATGAAACCATTGTATAAAGCAATTTTTTTATTTCTGCCATTGTTTTTCTTTTTTGAAAATGCCTATGCCTTTAAAATTGAAAAACTTTCATTTATTACCCCGCAGGGTTTGGCAAAAAGCAAGGAAGTTGTAAGCGGCCAGGCTTTTGTTAAGTTTTCAAATAAAGTTTCAAGTGAAACAAAAAAACAATTACTCAAAGGAGTGGGCGCCGAGAAGATAAAAGATATAAATTTTATAGGTTGGACTTTGGTAAAGATTCCCAAAGGCATGAAAGTCGCGGACGGAATAAAATCTTTAAAAAAAATTAAAGGCGCGGAATTTGTAGAGCCCAATAATGTTTATCGCATTAATCGAGTGCCGAATGATTCTTATCTTTCGGCGCAATACGCTTTGGATCAAATTAACGCCTATGGAGCTTGGGAATATGAAACCGGCTTTTCAAGCAGGGTTACCGTTGCCGTATTGGATACGGGAATTGACGGAACCAATACGGAATTATCGGGAAAGCTTGTCGGAACAAGCAGGTTTTTTAATCCAAATAATTTGCTAAATGATAATGATACCACGGAGAGCGTTAATGAACCTCCCACCGCGGCTTGCAATCATGGAACCAGAGTTGCCGGCGCGGCGGCGGCAACCAGTAATAATTCAAGCGGTATCGCAGGCATTTCCTGGGGGGCCAAACTTGTTTCATTAAAAGTTTTTGATGACGCTGATTGCACTTCAAATTGTGGAGATGCTACCGCTGATGGTTGCGCGACGGATGATGGAGCAATAGTCAGCGTCATTAGCCATATCGTGAATAATATGGTTGGAGACCCTGTGTATGGGAAAATTGTTTTGAATATGAGCATAGGCGGACTTCCGCCTTGTTCAGGGCCTATGCAAACTGCCATTAATCTCGCTTCTACAACGGTTGTAATGGTGGCTGCCGCCGGAAATTATTCAGCGAGTGTTAATTCTCCGGCTTGTTGTAATAATGTTATTCCTGTCGGAGCTACCGATTCATCAAATAAATTGGCTTCTTTTTCAACAACCGGGCCCGAAATGACCGATAGAGGACTTGTGGCGCCGGGAGTCAGCATATATACAACGGATTTATCCAATGGTTTCGCTTATGCCGACGGAACTTCTTTTTCAGCTCCAATGGTGTCAGGTCTTGCCGCTTTAATTTGGTCGGCCAAACCTTCTTTATCACCTCAAGAAGTGGGAGACTTAATGAGAGAGAGTAGCGGCGATTTGGGAACGCCCGGACCGGACAGTTCATATGGATGGGGAAGAATAAACGCTTTTAAAGCTTTACGTCTTAACGCGACCGGTTCTTTAGCCGATTTTGAAGGGGAAAAAAAAGCCATAGCTTATCCCAATCCCTTTTATGTTTCAAGAGATAAAAGAATTTCGTTTGCTTTTCCGTCATCCGTTTCTTCCGAAGGTCTCGAAATTAAAATTTACAATATGGAAGGGGAGCTTGTCAGAAAAATTGAAAGTCTTGCTTGGGATGGTAAAAATCATATTGGTAATTTGGCCGCGAGCGGCATTTATATATTTAGAATTAAAACTGACGAAAAGACTTTTCAGGGAAAATTCGCTCTCATAAGATAAAAGACAGTTCAGAGTTAATAGAGTTTGGGAGTTACGGAGTTTGTTATGTTGGTTTATAATAGAACGAATGGAAAAACAATAGCTGAGAAAGTTAAAAAGGCTGAGAATTTGCGGGACAGATTATTCGGTCTTATTCCGCGCGTAAACATGGATAAATCCGAAGGCTTGCTTTTAAAGCCTTGTTCGTCAATACATACTTGTTTTATGAAATTTGCCATAGATGCTATTTTCCTTGATGAAAACATGAAAGTTATAGCTGTTATGGACTCTATGAAGCCATGGAGATTTTCCACTTGGCATATTTCAGCCAAAAGCGTCTTAGAGCTTAAAGCGGGGGCTGCTTTTAATAAAATATCAAAGGGCGACGAACTTGAAATAAAGTGATGGAATTACTAATATAATATTGTAAACTTAATAAATAATAACTGGTATTGCTAAATTTAATACATTGGATTGCTATTTATGGCTGTAATACATCGCAAGATGGATATAAAAGAGATATTGGTTTCGCATAATATCTTGACTCAAGAGAAATGCAAAGCTATTGATGAAGCTGCCAAAAAAGCCGGCAAGCATATTCAGCAGGTTTTGATTGAAGAGAAGATTGTATCGGAATTAAAACTTCTCAAGATACTTGCGGATGAATGGGGTTTTAAAGCCGTAGACCTTTCAAAATTAAAAATAAAAAAAGAAATAGTTCAGCTTATTCCCGAAGCTATTGCCAGACGGCAAGTTTGCGCTCCGTTTACCAAACAAGAAAATACTCTTTTTGTCGCTATGGCGGATCCCAGAGATTTTCTTGTTGTTGAGGATATCAGCCTTAGAACCGGTCTTGAGGTTAAGGCTTATCTTTCTGTCGCGCATTGGATTGAAAAAGCTATACAAGAAGTTTATGGCAAAAGCGGCAGTGAAGCGATGAAAAAGCTTCTTAAATCAGTATCGGATAGTAAGGGTAAAAAGAAAGAAGATGACGGGATTCAGCTGGCGGAAGAAAAGAAAGCGGATATAGCCGATGTTGACGCCAGCGCTCCTGAAGTTGAAAAGATAGTCAATGCCATAATTCTTGGCGCCTTATCCACAAAAGCTTCCGATATTCATATTGAACCCTTTGAAGATCCCGCCGGTAAAAACAGTCAATTGCTTGTAAGATACAGAATGGACGGTGTTTTAAAAAAGTCAGAGTTTACCGTGCCGTGGTCTTATAGAAGCGCGATTATCGCCAAGATAAAAATTCTCACAAATTCAATGAATATAACCGAGCGGCGTATTCCTCAGAGCGGAAGAATTCAGATAATGGCTCAGGGCGACCCCATTGAGTTTCGTGTTGAAATGGTGCCTACCGTTTATGGTGAATCCTGTGTTATGCGTATATTAGATAGAAAGTCCGTTCAAGTTGATATTACGCAATTGGCTTTTTTGGACGATACTTTAGAAAGTTTTCTCAGTCTTTTATCCGGCATAGGCGGAAAGAAAAACTTCGGTCTTGTAATTGTTTGCGGCCCTACCGGTTCAGGTAAATCAACCACGCTTTACGCGGCTTTAAACCATATCAATAGGCCGGATATAAAAATATTGACGGCTGAAAACCCCGTTGAATTTAACCTTGACGGAATTGTGCAGGTTCCGGTAAATCCCGATATTAAACTGGGTAATGATAAGAAATTTGATTTCTCTCTGGCTTTAAGATCGTTTTTGCGTTTGGATCCCGATGTTATAATGGTAGGTGAAATGAGAGATTCAGAAACCGCCATGATAGGCATGGAAGCGGCGATGACCGGCCATTTGGTTTTTTCTACCATTCATACCAATGACGCTCCTTCATCTGTTTCCCGTTTAATCGAAATGGGATTGCCGTCTTATTTGGTGGTTTCAACGCTTAAAGCTATTCTGGCTCAAAGACTTGCAAGAAGATTATGTAAAAAATGTAAAAAAGAAAGAGATCCTTTACCTGAAGAAATTGCTGTATTTAAAGAACATGATATGGAAATACCGGTAGGTACTAAATTGTATAGTCCCATGGGTTGTGAAGAATGCAATAAAACGGGTTATAAAGGCAGAGTGGGAATTCATGAGCTTTTGATAATGAGTCCGGAATTAAAAAAATTCGCTCTTGGCGAATATGCCAGCGGACCTTTAACCGAGAAGGCCAAAGAACTGGGCATGCGCACTATCATTCAAGATGGTCTCCAGAAAATTATCATGGGAATGACTACCGTCAGTGAAGTTATAGGCGGCGGTGAAATTGAGATTAAAGACAAAGAATAGTTTTCTCGTATGACTAATCCTAAAGTTGATTTAAGTTTGCATAAAACTCCATTTTATAAGGCATATAAAATGGAAGAGTTTTTGGATATATATTTCTATCATCCTCTCGGACTTGTGTTTGCCAAAATTGCATATAAAATGGGCTTAAAGCCCAATCATGTAAGTTTATTAAGCATGCTGATAGGTGTTATCGGCGGCATAATGCTTATAAGCGGCAAGACTGCTTTATGGGGCGTAACGCTTATTGTTTTCTCAAGCGTTCTCGATAGTTCTGATGGGCAATTGGCCAGGATAACGGGGACATCTTCTCTTGCCGGAAGAGTATTGGACGGTTTAATCGGCTATGCGGCTTTTTCAGCCGCTTACGCAGCCATAGCTTTTAATTATCTTAATCAAAATCCCGGCGCTTTTTGGATTTTTATTCTTATGCTGGCTGCCGGCTTTTTTTCATCCGTTCACAGCAGTATGTATGATTATTACAGAACCACTTTCGCCAGAATAACTTCCGGCGGAACATTTATGGATAAGGGTGATGAAAATGAATTATCGGGTTTTTTTGAAAAAGTTTACGCGACCTATGATGTTTATCAGAATTTTTTTGCCGCAAGCCATATGAGAGTTTTAAAACATCTTGAGGCGAAAAACAAAGATTTGGCCACCAAGGAAAAATTGGCTTTAATGTATGAGGAGCATAATTTAAAAAATGTTCACGGTTGGAATATGCTTGGCGATAATAGTAAAATTTTAGGTATCCTTTTTGCCGTTCTTTTAGGCAGAGAGTATTGGTATTTTCTTTATGTCATAGTTTTTTTGACCATCATTTTTATCATTATGTTTTTTGTTCAGAAAAACGCGGATTTTAAATTTTTGAAAAAAGTTGAATTGGAGGTGGCAGGGTGAAGATTAAAGTTTTTATTGTTTTTATAATTTTTGTTTTATCTCCATTATCGGTTTTTTCTACCGAGTTTTCTGATTTTTCTTCCAATATTACCGAGTCTTCTTTGAAAGCGTTCGCTAAGGATATCGGAGGGATATTGGGAAGCGGAGCTAATAATACCGCTAGGAGTTTGGGTTTCTCGGGCTTTGATGTCGGTTACAGGCAAATTGTCCAATTAAAACCAAGTCTTAAAAATACCGTTTTTAATTCTAAGCGAGCTATTCCTTTGGGCTGGGTTCAAGCCGAAATAGGTATGCCGTATAGAGTGGACGGTTTTATCAGGGGCACGAATTATGACAGTTTTGCCGTGACAGGCGGCGGCCTTCGTTATGGTTTGAGAAAAATATCCGATAAACCGGGTTATACGCAAATGATGTTTATAATAATGGGAAATATGGCCACGCACAGAGATTTCTATCTAACTCATATGGCC
>DAOWCC010000250.1 GCA_030639665.1 Elusimicrobiota bacterium
GAAAACGAATAAAAGTTCTTCCCCCTTTTATAAAGGGGGAATGAGGGGGATTTTTGCAGAATAAACGGCTCAAAATATTTGACCCTACCACCTGCTTGCGAAGCGTATTTTCACAATGGCGCTTATAGCGCCATAAGCAGGTGGTAGGGTGACAGGATTAACAGGATAAAACAGAAGCAAATCGCAGAGTTCACAGAGAACATAAAACAGCGGACTAACTTGGCGTAACAGCCTGCCCGCCGCGTTGTATTGGCGGGGTAAAAGTTGTTTGGTCGTCCGTATAGCTACCGACACCTTATGAAGCATAGCTTCTTTAATTGTAGTTTGGGTTTGAGTTTTTAACTCTGCGGACTCGCTGTAAAAAGCTCTGCGTTCTCCGCGTTAAAAAAAGTTGCCGCTGAAGGTAGCCTAACTTATGCTATTGCAAGCTATAAGCCAAAATACTAAAATTCTAGGTATGAAAACAAAAATAATTTCAAATATTATCGTATGTGTATTTCTATTTTCCACCGGCGCCGTTTACGGCGAAAGTAAAGGGCAGGTGAAGAGAGTTTCCTCTAAGGCCTCTTTGAAAAATAAAGTTTCAACAAATGAAAATATTGCCAAGCCGGTTGTAAAACCCCAAACACCTTTTGAATCCGCGCTTGAGAAAATTAAATCCGATGATTCCAATATAAGAAGAGCCGGCGCGGCGGAATTTTCGCGTCTTCGCGATAAAAAAGCCATAACTCCTTTAATAAAACTTCTTAAAGATAAAAACGCGAGCGTAAGAGCGGCGGCCATTGACGCCCTGGGGCTTTTAAGAGCAAAAAAAGCTCGCGCGGAAATTTCCAATCTTCTTTTGAAAGACAAAGATGAAAGAGTTAGACATACGGCGGCAATCTCTCTCTCTTATATAGGCGGCAAGGAAGCGGGAGAATCTCTTGTTAAAGCCATGGATGATAAATCCGCCGGCGTTAGATACGCGGCTATAAGAACCATTGCGGTCCTGCGTTATGAAAAAGCTCAGGAGAAGCTCATAAAGTTTTTAAAAAAGAAAGACATTAAGATGCGCCGTTCCGTTATAAATACCTTGGGAAAAATTCGTTCCGTAGAAGCGGCAAAAAGCATAGCGGCATATTATGATGATAAAGATATCTATGTCCGTCGGGAAGTTGCCAAAGCTTTAGGTGAAATAAGAGATGAAAAAAGAATTTCCACTCTTAAAAAAATGCTTAAAGATGATAAAGAAGCTATCCAAATTGAAGCGGCATACTCTCTTGCCAAGATGAAAGATGATAGCGGACTTGAGATGGCTCATAATTTAATAAAGTCATCCGATAGGCAGATAAAACAGACTTCCGCCTCAATAATTGCTCTTATCGGCAATGAAAAGAGCGTAAAAGTGCTTGAAGCCGCTTATAAAGCTGAAGAGAAAGCAAATATTAAATCGCTCATAAAATTTTCAAAAGAAAGGCTGTTATCCCGTCTAAAACTGAAGAAAAAGAAATAATCAAGCCTAAGCGCGCCCTATGGGTAAAAAAAACTTTAAAAAAAGATTTAATGCCAATAAACGCGCAGATATGGAGGGGAAAACCTCCCGAAGTCCCTTGTTCCTTCATATCAGTCAATCTATCTCCTGGAAAATAATATTTACGGCAATAACCATGGTAATAATTGGCTATATTCTATTGGCCAAGGTAGATCCTATTGGAAAAAACATATATAGCGCGCTTGCGTCTGTTTTTCTTATAGGCGGACATATAATGGTCGCCTTTGGCTTTCTATACCGCCACAAAATCCGCCAATAATCCCCTAACTACCTGTTTGCGAAGTATATTTTTAAATAAGGCCGGCAAAGCCTGTCAAACAAGTGGTAGTATAATTCAAAACGGGGTAAATAATACAATCATATTCCATACACATGCCATTATATGCCGGTTATTTATGTTAACTTGCCGGTATTAGAGGTTTTTTACTTGTTTTTCTTTCTAATTTGCTGTTTTCATTGGGGGATAATGTGATTATTATCTATTTCTCATAGGAACACCCCAATAATACACCCATAACTTCCCGAAAATTCAAATTTCCTTGTTTTTAGGTATTTTGGCCGATAATCTTCCAATTTTAGTGTTAAGGGTATTTTTTTATCCTTTTTAGGTGGTTTTTTCTTATCAGGTATACCCTGAGGTAAAGGCTTATATATATGTCTGCCCGATTTTGTCCTTTGATGGTGTTTTTTTAAATATCA
>DAOWCC010000205.1 GCA_030639665.1 Elusimicrobiota bacterium
ACCCACTGTAGTCATGAAATAGTTTTTATCTTCTTTACGAAGCGTTTCTCTAAAGCGCGATGGAATAAAAATACGGCTTTTGCTATCCATCACATATTTATATTCTCCGTAAAAAACGCTCATCCCTTTTTCACCTTTTTAACACATTTTTAAACACAATTCACCACTTCTAACCACCATGAAATAAAAGTATAGTGAATGAAGCTTGATTTGTCAATACCCTTTTTAAAAAACACTTGTAAATCAAGCGCTTTTTTTAGGCGTTATTTAGTTTGTTTGGCTTTGAAATGTAGAGAATATAATACGGGACAGTATAAAATTTGGATTGATTTTCAAAGGCGGATTCTATTTATTTAAGCCGGATATTTTTCCGGTTTTAACATCATAGCGCCAGGCATATTCAAGCGCGCTTATTTTGTTATACGGCATGCCGTATGCCCGATAGAGAGATTTATGAATAGGATTGCCTTCTTTTATCATTTTACAGAAACGGTAGAATGAATCTCCCGCTTTCATCTTCATTAAAAATCTTACCAGACTATAAGATTGCGCGTACCAAAGCCGCACACTTTCTTCATCAGCTTCTTCAAGCTTTTCAATTCTTACTAAATCTTTAAGTTTAAATCCGGCTCCTTTGGAAATCATGTTCAAATTATTGGAAAGCCACAAAGGAACGGAAGCTCCCCTTTCCACCTGAATATAAACGGCCATGCCTTCGCTAAGCCACAGAGGATTTGGTTTTAAACTAAAGAAGCTGTCAAAATAGATATGGGTTAATTCATGAGCTATAATGCCGAAAGTTCCGGGGTTTTTATAAACGAAAATTTTTCTTTCTTTTAAAGATGCCGTTCCCCCCGACCATGAAGGGCGCCCTGTAATTCTTTGATAAGTTTCTTGTGAGGAGCAAAAAAATATAAAAACTTTTTTATCTCTTGTCCATGGCGAGAAAGCTATAAGATCAAGCATAATATTGCCGTGAAGATGTTCCAAGGCATTGATAATTTTTTTCGAAACCGCGTTTGATTCTTCATAAATGACAAAATGTCTGGTTTCACTCATTGAAAAACCGTCGGGAATGGGAGGATAAGCGTCATTGATTTCATCCAGCGCGATAGAAAGCGCTTCCTGTCTTTCTTCTTCAGTATGTCTTTGGGTGAAATTGGGAGAGGCAATTCCTTTTATATCATCGGTTTTAAGCGGCAGCACAAACATGCTTGTGTTCAAGGTTTTTGTAGATGTGATTGTATTTATTGATGAAGGAAGATGTGGTATTGAGGTATGCATCTCTTTCGGTTTCAAGCTTGGCGCGGGCATATCATCGCACGCGAAGGGATTGTCCTCTAAATATATCGTTCCTTCGCTTGTGAAGTCCGAAACTATATATTGATACATAAAGAGTCCCCATAAACCGGTTACAAGGACCCAAAACCAAATTCTTAATTTTGAAAAAATATCCATAATAGTTAGTTAGCAGAGAGGAGCAAGCAGAAAGTAGTATTTAAGGAGTTCTTCATCTCTTCCATAGTGTTTCTTGTTTTGTTGTTTTTTCTTTACTGCTATCTGCTTTCTCATCTCTGATTTCTGTCTGTTTCTATCGTGATGAATCTCTTACTTTAAGTATCATTTGCGACATGGAATTAACAAATAAGCTGAACAGTATTACGAAGATGGCGTGTATTGAAGCCATTGCCCAATGTACCGTTCCAAGCTGCATATCTAAATAAAGGCTTTTAAAATAGTATGTTCCAAGCATTAAAAGAGCCGCTGATAAAGCTATTAGAAAAACATGGGACCTTTTCATAAACATGGCCGAAGCTGAAGGAGCTATTAAGAATAATAGCCATGTCGGCGCCCAATAGGAGCCTAGAAGATAAAAAATAACGGCTGTAACAAGCAAGTTGAATACAACGGTTAAAACTCTTATCTTTTGAATCCATTTAAAAAATTTATATTCATTTTTTGACACCCACCAGTTTGTGGCGAATGTGATGGCAAGAACTCCGAATGTGATATATGTTGTTTGCTTATCAAGAGCTGAGAAATAGATGGCAAATACCGTAAGTATGAGCGCGAACGGCGTAAAATAAGTGTTTAATAAATGCATTTTCCTCTCCTTAACATAAGAATAAATCTATCCTTTTTTTCTTGGGCAAGTTTATACTTGTGTATATCATAAATGCCGGTATTCATCTTTTTCATGATAGCTTTTATTTTCGCGGATTCTAAAATTTCAGCGTTTGCGTGCCAGGCGAAAAACATGCCGCCGTCTTCTTTAAGCATATTTAAGCATTGAGGCAAGATATTTTCAAGTTGTCCCATGGCTCTTTCAATCAAAATATCGGTTTTCCCCTTTTGCTCGCGCGGTCGTTCCCCTATTCTTTCACCGGAAGCTTCAATTTTTTCCAATTTTAATTTGGAAAAAAGAGATATTAAAAAATGTCTTCTTTTACCGGTTGGCTCATAGAGTTTGAAGCTGGCTTCTTCAAGTATGATTTTAAGCGGAATTCCCGGAAGCCCCGCTCCCGAGCCACCGTCACTGATAAGTTTGCCCTGAAGTTTTGGAAATAGCGCTTTTATTTTTTTTATAGGCGCGAGAGAATCAGCGATATGTCTTGTCCATATAATAGCGGCGTCTTTTTTTGAAATCAAATTAAACTTTTTGTTTTCTTCCAATAATTCATCAATATAGAGTTCCAAAAGTTCCAAGTGATTTTTGGATATTTCAATATCCCATTCTTTTATTTGTTTTAGAAAGTTATTCTTATCAGTCATAATATGTAAAGGCTATAGGCATCAGGCTGTAGGCTACAGAAACAAAACTATAAAGAGCAACACAATATATACAAATTTTTAAACCCTCGTTTTTTCTAAACTCTACACTTTTGCTTTTTCCTCCTCTTTTTTTGTTCGTCCTCCTTATGTCTTCTGCCGGCGGTTATATTGATAAGCACAAGTTGTATGTCGCTTGGGGTAACTCCCGGAATGCGCGAGGCCTGCGCTATGGTTTTTGGCCGCACCTTTATAAATTTTTGTTTTGATTCAAGAAGCAGGCCTTTGATTTTTGAAAAGTCCAATGAATCGGGAATATTTATATGTTCAAAATTTTTCATTTTCTCCACTTCTTTTATGTTTCTCTCAATATAGGGTTTATATTCTTTCTGAATTTTCGCTTCTTTAAGAGCCGTTTCAAACGACCATGGAAGCATATCCGTTTTTTTTGTAGTTTTAAAATGAGGGTTGCCGATAATTTCTTTAACGGCCGCTTCATAAAGCTTAAAAGGTTTTTTATATTTTTTATTTATTAAACCCGTTTTAAAGCCGTAGTTCAAAAGGCGAAGGTCGGCATTATCTTTGCGCAAAAGCAGGCGATATTCCGCTCTTGAAGTAAACATTCTATACGGTTCGTCCACATTTTTTGTTATCAAGTCGTCTATCATAACTCCGATATAAGCTTCGTTTCTTTCAAGGATTAAAGGATTTAGGTTTTTTAATTTATTAACGGCGTTTATGCCCGCCATAAGGCCTTGAGCGGC
>DAOWCC010000142.1 GCA_030639665.1 Elusimicrobiota bacterium
CGTCTTTGTGTGGAATTGTTCTTTATTTTTTTCTCACACAGAGACACAGAGAACACCAAGCGCGTAACTTAAAATTTGTTTTCTACTTTCCGTTTTTCTTCTCATTTCTTAACATTTAATCCTTACTATGTTGCTTAATTAACTTGTCAAGATACTACTACCTTAGGCGGGCAGGCAAAACGGTCAAAATTTGATAGAATTTTGCTAATTTAATACTATAGGAATTTCCATTTTTCTTTAAAAGCAACCACGAAAGTGTTAAAATTTAGAAGACACGAAAAAGAATGGTAAATTAATATATTTCGCGCTTTCAGTCTTTCGTGTTTTCGTGGTAATGTTATAAATCTGTCTATGAGGAGTCCGCCCAAAGGGCGTTAATTAAAGAAGTACCGGAGCCTTTTATGAACGAAAATCTTTTACTTACGGCAAAAGCGTTAAATGAAAACGGCTTTGAGACCGAAGTATTTGAGAATTCCAAAACCGCGGCTGAAAACATCATTAAAAATGTAGGTTTAAAAAAAACTCTCGGTTTCGGCGGAAGTATGAGTGTTGACGCTTTAAATCTTAAAGAAAAACTCAGCGCGGCGGGAAATGAAATAATAAAACCGGGCCCGGGGATAAGTAAAGATGAAAAAATTAAGCTATGGCTGAAAGCTCAAAACGCGGATTTTTATTTTGCCTCTCCGCAAGCCATAACTTCAAAAGGCGAGATGATTTTCCTTGACGCCAATGGAAACAGAGGCGCCGCCGTCATATACGGCCCTAAAAAAATCATTCTTATAGCGGGTTATAATAAACTGGTTGAAACCTTGGATGACGGTTTATGGCGAGCGAGAAATATCGCGGCCATTAAAAATAATATCCGCCTGAAAAAAGATAATCCTTGTGTTCCCGCGGGAAAATGCCAAGACTGCTCAAGCGAAAACAGAATTTGCAATGTCACTACCATACTTTCAAAAAAACCATGGATGAGTAATTATAAAGTGGTTTTGGTAAATGAAGAACTGGGATATTAGAAACACGGATAGAAGCGTGGCTGCGTAGAAGTATAGATGAGAGGCACAAAGAATAAAAACACAAAAGAAGTTTAGTTATTATGTTTGCTTTTGACTCATGACACTTAGACCCCCAGACTCTTGGACTTTCTGTTCTACACTATTTTTTCAACTCGCCACTCACTTGAAATCCATAAACCGAACACATCGGCTTCAGGTTTCCAAGCCTTTACTTTTTTAACAGCGATATTAATTTGCTCCTTATGAGTTTTCTCATCAACAGGATTACCCAAACAATCATAATGTCCAACGACAAAAATCGCATTAATATTCCCCTCTCGACTAAGAGAGACATTTACTTTTTTTTTAATTCTGCTAATATCGCTATTTGAATCGGATAAATAACCATCCATCCCGGCTTCCGTTATCATATCGACAAAATCAACCTTATGATTATTTTTTATCCAAAAAATCACCGGCTCTTGCACTCTGCCGTCCATACAATTTAAGCATGTCGCAAATTTCATCTTATAACCTCTCCTAATAAACTGTAAGCAAAAAATCTAAAAAAACTCATCATTTCTACTTTCTGCTCTCTTATCTCTGCTCTCTCACAAGCACCATAAGCGCAATAGCGGAAACTTCAACTGATGATGATACCTTTTTATCATTATTAATAAAACCGTTTAAATCAAAAACAATTTCAAACTCACCTTCCGGCAAAACAAACTTTTCAGGTGTTTTTTTGGGATTAATTAAAACCACAATTTCTTTCCATGAGTCATTTACATTCTCGCCATTAAGCGTATAAGCTATCAAAGGAGCCTTTAAGGAAAGATTTTCATTTTTTTCGCCGATTTGTTCGGCGGAATAGAACTTTAGATTAGCCCTCACTTCCTTGGCTGTTTTCATTCTAAAAGAAGGATGATTCCGTCTGAGCTTTATTAAATCTTTATAAAAATTAAAAACCCCGGCATTTTCTTTTTTCAAACGCCAATCTATCATATTTATTTCGTCGGATAAATTATAAGAATTTTCCTCACCTTTTTTGGTCCTTAAAAATTCAGAACCCGAATGCAGAAAAGGAACGCCTTGCGAAGTAAAAACAATGGCATTGGCAAGTTTTGCCATTTTGATTTTTTCTTCGCGCGAACTTTTTTCAGCCGATATGTCTATCTTGTCAAACAAGGTATGATTGTCATGACAACTTACATAATTGATGCTTTCAAGAGGTGAATCGGTAAAATCATCAATACCGCCCATTATACCGCTCATAACCGCCTTTATGTTTTTTCCCGACTGAACATAACCCGTATCTTGGGCGTTAAACACGCTCCCTTTAAGAGCGTCTCTAAAGCCATCATTAAATAAAGAAAAGCCTTTAGACCGCTGGGCCCCTTTGCTAATTCCTTCAATGGGAGTCGGCCCGGCCGCCCACGGCTCGCCGTATATGATAATATCCGGCTTTATTATTTTGAGTTTTCTAATGATTTCAAAAGCCGTCCGCTTATCCATAAGCCCCATCAAATCAAAACGAAAACCGTCGATCTTATATTTCTTTACCCAATAAGCAAGACTATCTAAAATAAATTTCCTTGCCATGGGCGCTTCGGTTTTAAACTCATTGCCGCAACCCGAACCATTGGAATAATTACCGTTAAAATTCGTCCTATAATAATAGTCATTGGCTACGGCATTAAAATTAAAATGAATATTTTCGGTCTCGGCCGTATGATTGTAAACAACATCCATAATCACCTTAATATTTTTTTTATGCAAGGCGTTTATCATGCGCTTAAGCTCTTTAACTCTTTTATCATTATCGGTTTCAGTCGCGTAAGAGCCGTCGGGAGAATTAAAATTAACGGGCATATAGCCCCAATTATATTCTTTTGTTCTTTCATCATTTTCAAAATCCTGGAAAGGCAATATATGAACAACATTTACGCCAAGGTCCGTTAAATGATCCAAGCCCGTTTTTATATCGGGAAAATCTCTAAGCGTGGCATTCTCCTCGGCAAGGCCGAGATACTTGCCGGCAAATTTTATTTGAGCCGCCGAATCTATCGTGAAATCCCTAATATGCATTTCATAAACAATAGCCTCGGACGCGTCGAATTCAGGGCCGTCCGCCATTGAAGTAACATCATTTATTATCAAGCCCTTTCCGTCATGCGCTGTAACGCAGCGCGCGTAAGGATCAAGGCCTTCAAAAGCCGCCAAATGCTCTTTTATTCTTATTCGATAATATTTGCCGCTTAAATCCGATTCCGATTCCAGTTGCCAAAGTCCGTTTGAAATATAATTCATTTCATAAACTTCGGGAGAGGCATCGGGAGATTGATAAATAAGAGAATAAGCTTTAACGGCCTTGGGTGAAAAAACTCTTATATAAGTTTTTCCTTCTTTAATAAAAGCTCCCATTTTTCTGTCGCTCTTAAAATAGTCGGAATAAATACCTTCGCCGATATCCAAAATAAAAGGCTTAAAAGACTTGGAATTTAAAACCACCTTGCCTTTATTAATCATTGCCCAATTAAAGTCGGGTAAAAGAGGAAAGACAAAATGAACTTTTCTTGAGAGTTTATTGCCCCCGCTCATCTCGCTAATGAGCGGATAAAATTTATTTCCTTTGTGTAAGAGATGAAAATCGTTTTTTCTAATAAAATTAATATTTACGGCTCTTGAAAATAAAATGGAAACTTTATTCTCGGAATCAAAAACCGCGCTTACTATCTTGGTTGATACTTCAGGCTCTCTAAAATATGGCTTTGCCTCGCCCTGCAAAATATAAACGCTGCTATGTTTTTTTGCGTCTATAATTTTCTCGGGAGCCTCTCTATTTTCCCAATTTTTATATTTGGGCAAAAGACCGATAAGTTTTCCTTCAAGCGAATGTTTTTTAAGATCAATTTCAAAAGAAGCTCCAAAATCATCGACGGACATCCTGCTAATTTCAAAGCCGTCTTTTTTATCTTCCGCGTTCCATACCCAGATGGTCCAATTCTTATAATTGGAATCTATCCTATTATAGTGAACGATTAATTTTTCGCCGGAATAAGCATTGACAGTCATAAATAAAACTCCCGTAAATATAATCTTTTTTAAATTCATAATCTTTTTAGCCGCCCTAATCCATATATTGGTCGTTCACATAGTTTCCGACACTTGATTAAGCATAGCTTCCAATATTGTAGAATAATAGTTATGCTTAATCATCTAATTTCAATTTTCCTGCTTATCTTTCTATCCGTTTTCATTCAATCATCTAATGCCATCGAGCCTTCAAACCCCGTAAAAAAAACCTTTCAAAAAGCTCGACCCGCTGGAAAACAAAATCCAATTTTTAAGGGTGAAACCGTTATAAACCGGACCGCAAAAAAATCTTCACGCCACATTCAAAATCCCACTGAGTTCTCTAATGGGGCGATTACATCGACGGAAATTTTCAAAAAAATACGCGGCATCCATATTACAAGCTGGGGCGCGGGCTCAAGAAAATTGCGGGGCAAATTATTAAAAAACATCGACAACTCGATTATAAACACCGTTATTGTGGCCATCAAAGAAACCGACGGAAGAGTTTATATTCCGGGTGTTAAAATCGCCAATACCTATGGTTCTACTTTAAAGGCAATACCCAGACCTAAAGAAATGATGGAAGATTTTGATAAGCGAGGCATATATACGATAGCCAGAATTGTGGTCTTTAAAGATAGCTTTCTGCCGGAAATTTCCCCCGAATTCGGAGTAAAAAATCCTGACGGAGATTTATGGAAAGACAGAAAGGGAGGCACATGGACGGACCCATATAATAAAAAAATCTGGAAATATAATATTGAAGTGGCAAAACGCGCGGCCGAATTGGGCTTTGATGAAATACAATTTGATTATATTAGATATCCGTCTGAAGGAAATATCTCCGAATGCAGATATTCAAAACCCCATAGCAGCAAAAACGCTATAAACAATATCGCGAACTTTTTAAAATACGCGAATAAACATCTAAAACCTTTTAATGTAAAAATATCAGCCGCCGTCTTTGGCCTGACAACAACCGCGAAAACCGATATGGGCATAGGCCAGGATATTAAGCTGATAGCGGATAATACTGATTTTGTTTATCCTATGATGTATCCGTCTCACTATTATCCGGGAGCATATAGCCTGAAAAACCCCGATAGCGAGCCCTACAAAGTGATAAACTTTGGATTAAACGACGCATTGAAAAAATTGGGGAAAGACTATTATAAATTAAGGCCTTATTTGCAGGATTTTTCAATCGGACATAGATATGGCCCTCATGAAGTCAGGGCCCAAATATTAGCCGCGAAATTCAATTCTCTTGAAAGCTGGATACTCTGGAATCCATCTAACCGTTATAATTGGAAAGCCTTAACTCCCGGATCCTATCGCTCATTTATAGATCCATACTACATGGATAGTAATCAGAAAGCAGAAAGCAGAGAGGAGAACTAAGGAGTTTCCTTATTTCTTGCTTATTAGATTATTTTTCAAACCCGGTAAATCCAAATATTCTTTTTCGCAGTTTAAAAGTTGCGCGGCGATATGCCCCACTTCCATTAATCCTTTGACTTTTCCCGTTTTAATGCCGCCAAGATTTGAGTCAAAACCCATTCTTTTTACTATCAGCGGTAAAGGCTCATTTGAATGATAGCCATAATCATCTTTATGTTCCATGCCATGATCAGCCGTAATCATAAAAATATCACCTTCGCCCAAAGAATTTTCAATAAGCGGAATACTTCTGTCTATTTCTTCTATGGATTTTATCGCGCCTTCAATATCTCTGGTATGACCGTAAAGACTGTCCGTATCCACGAGATTAGCGAAAATAAAAGCTCCGAACGGCCTGTATACGCATTTTGAAGATTCAATGGCATTAATTATGCCCTGCACTGAAAAAAGATTCGTATCTTTCTTTTTTGGATGGACAAATTTAAGCCCCAATGAAGGATTGATAAAATCTTTTTCTTTAAGCTTTATCTTTTCATGATAATGCGTATTTACCAAATCGCCGGTTTTGCCTACGGCGATAGTCCAAATATTTTTCTCATTCATGATATCAATTAAAGTTTTCCCGCCGATGGGCAAAACCGAATCATGACGATTTGAGGTGCGAACTATTTCACCCTCGGAATTTTTTATATAACTTCTGGCAATGACGCGGGTAATGGGAATTTTCATTTCCATAGCAAGGTCAAAAGCGATATCGGCGATTTTATGCTGTTCTTCAACTCCAATAACAGCTTCATTCATGGCTATTTGCACAAGAGGATCGCACTTGCTCGCGTAAACGA
>DAOWCC010000262.1 GCA_030639665.1 Elusimicrobiota bacterium
TTATCCGACCTTGTGAAATTCGGGCTTTAAAGCGCCTTGCAACAATTCGGATTATGAGAATAAGGGATGTGGCGCTCCGTGCTTTACTACGGTTTTAAAAACCAAGGGGGAAACGAGCTGCCACATCCTACAACTTAACTACATTTATTATACTTATGTATTAAAATATAACATACAAGGGGGATAGGGGGATTTTGACAGGATAAATAAAATCTGCCCAAAGGGCGTTAAATTGCTTTGTATTTACTATAATTAACCCTACCACCTACTTGCGAAGCGTATTTTTATAGTGGCGCTTACAGCGCCAAAGTGGGTGGTAGGGTACTATTAGATATGCGAGATAAAATAGATGAACTTGAAAAACTTGTAAACAGCGCCGCTTCGCTTATTGAAAAACTTGAAGAGGAGAACGGTTTATTGCAAAAACAGGTTAATTCTCTTATAAAAGAGCGGGATAAAACAAATCAAGGAACCGCGAAAACAAGAGAATTTAAAGATTGGCGTCAGAAAGTTAAAAAGAAGCTTTCAAAAATCTGCATTAAAATTGAAAAGGCTTCAAGCCAACAGGATGAATTATTTACCGATTATGGCGAATAAACACGAAATCATTGTTAAAATAAGGGGCAGGCAATTTAATATTGCCATTGAGGGATTAACACCTATTGAAATAAGTACTTTAGCCAATCAGGTTGAAGAGAAAATGAAGCATTTGGAAGAAAAAACCAATACGATTGATACTTCCAAATTGGCGGTATTGGCCGCTATTGATTACGCGAGTGAGCTTTATAATTTGCGTCAAAAGACGGATGTAAATACTCAAGCAAATGAAAGAAAGATTGATAAGATGGTCGGTAAGCTTCAAAAAACTCTTGATAAAGAGTTATTCTAAAGGCGTAAAAAAATTTGTTTGCTGCCACGCTGCCGAGCTATAGAGCTAAGTTATGAGTGAATCCATTTTTGAAGAAAATATTCAAAAAGAAACCGGCAGATTGCCGGATGAAGAATTTAATAATTCTTTTTCTCAACCCTTAGCGGCGCGTTTAGCTCCCGGGAAAATAGAAGAATTCGCTGGCCAAGAACATATTCTCGGCTCCGGCAAATTATTAAGAAAGACCATTGATGCCGATACCATAAGTTCCGCGGTTTTTTACGGCCCCTCGGGCTGCGGTAAAACGGCGCTTGCCAAATTCATATCGTCTAAAACCAAAGCCAAAATATTTGAACTGAATGCCGCTGTAGCGGGCATCGCTGACCTTAAAAAAATTCTTGATTATGCAAAAAAACTTTCAAATTCTACTATAGCCGAGCAGAGAAAAATTCTTGTTATATTGGATGAGATACATCATTTTAATCGCACCCAACAGGATGTTTTGCTTCCCTCAATTGAGAAAGGGGAAATAATTTTAATAGGCATTACGACCGAGAATCCTTTTTTCTATATTAATTCCGCTCTTTTATCAAGATTTCTTGTTTTTGAATTTAAGCTTTTAAGCGAAGCTGAGCTTGATAAAATAGTAACAGGCGCCTTAAGCAGAGAAGAGGGGCTTAAAAGTTTTGATATTGAATTAAAAAAAGACGCCAGAAAATATTTTATAAACCATTCATCGGGAGACGCCAGAAGGCTTTTAAACGCGCTTGAGCTGGCGGCCATTACCACTTCAATTAATAAAAACGGCAAGAAAGTTATAGATTTGGATATTGCCAAAGAATCCATTCAAAAGCGAGCTTTGAAATATGATAAAAGTTCGGATGAGCATTATGACCATGCTTCGGCCTTTATTAAATCCATGCGCGGCTCGGATCCCGATGCGGCGGTTTATTGGTTGGCAAAAATGCTCAAAGCGGGAGAAAATCCTCTCTTTATAGCAAGACGCATACTTATATGCGCCAGCGAGGATGTAGGTATAGCGAATCCCATGGCTTTAATGGTGGCGCAAA
>DAOWCC010000115.1 GCA_030639665.1 Elusimicrobiota bacterium
ATAGCGAAGGGTAAACCTAAAAAAGTAGCCATTACAGCTTGTATGCGAAAATTACTAGTTACGCTTAATGCTATGTGTAAAACAAAGACTGAATGGAGTTTCAAAGAACAATTAATAAGAGCTTGACAACATAGTTGCTTTGCTAAAGGGGGAAATTTGCTTTGACAACGAGGGGCCGGGAGAAATTTGCTTTGCGCCTTTTGCGACCAATTCTCATTGCTAAAAAATGGAAATTTCTATAGTGGGAACATAAAAAAAGGGCGAAAATAACATTTCCGCCCTTTTAAAAATATTTGTCAATTTATTTAAGGCTGTGTTTTTCTTTCCAAATCCAGAACACCATAATAAATATCTCTCACTTTCCAAGAATAATCTCTGACATTTCTTGTAATATCGAAAGCCATCCATTGAGCATTATGACCTATAAGTTCAGGTTTTACCGAACGCACCGCCCATTCAAGATTTCTTGCCGCGTTTTCAAGCTTAAATTGAGCGTCATTATGAAGGTCTCTGGCATCCCATTCCATATCTCCGGCTACCTTATTCAAATCATCTGATTTAACGGCTATATCCAAAAGATTACGGATATCCTCATAAACTCTCCTGGCATCATTGGCATATCTATTTATGGAAGTGGATAATCCTCTCAAACCATTATCAAAAAAAGGATCAGGCTTGCCCGAACTTGCTATTCTTCTAGCTTCTCTCTCTAATCTGTCTATATCACTATCCAACCAAGTGGTATCATTTCTTAATCTGCGCAAAACGCTTTGAACTCTTTTGAATTTATAAACAAGATCCTGACCAACCAGCTCTTTATTGGTTTTGTCTTTAACAAGCTTGGCAGGAACGGCAGCCTTAACAGGCGCAACTTCCGTCTCCGCCATTTTCTCAAAATCAAGATTGGCAAAATCAATGCCTTTTAAACCTTCCATGTCTCCGGCTTTAACTACCGCCGTAAAACCAAATACAATTATTGCCATTAAATAAATTTTTTTCATGAATCCTCCAAAAACTATTGAATTATGATTATAGTATATCCTCTTAATTAATTCCCTATAAGGAACTTTAGTCCCTTTTTTTTCTGACCATAAGTCCTATCCTCCAATATCAATAATTTATAAAGCTCTCCTTATTTAGGCCGGGTAAATCAAGTTGTAAGTGGGGTAGGACAATTGCCACAAGAAAAGGTAAAAAGAATGTAGCAAAGATTTGCGGCGAACAATATTAGTGAGGCGTTTCGGTATTTGCCTGTAGGGCTCTTCGGAGCTCGACTTATAACATTTAGGAGGAGTGGGTGGACTGAGCTATCGGAAGGGCTGCTACGGACACAAGTTCTCGAGTTGCTATCTTGCAGTGAGAGAGAAGGGCGGGATTGGCTCGTGCCGACCCTGGTCCTACAGGTAAATATCGAAAGGCCTCTCCCCACAAAAACATCTATTTATATAAGGAGAAATTACATATTCACATAATTTAGAATTAATTTTTAATCGCGGAGTTTGGCGTCAAAAGCTTTCTTAAACTTACCAAGTATTTCGGACATATAAGAACTCACCTCTTCATCCGTGAGCGTTTTTTCCATAGAAGAGAATGTAAATCTGATTGTCATGCTTTTTAAATTTTCGCCGATATTCTTGCCTTTGTAAACATCCGTAAGCTCCACTTTAACAAGATTGGGAATTTTTGAAACTGCTTTTTCTATATCCGCCCATTCTCTATTTTTATCCAAAATAATGGATAAATCCCGCCACATAATGGGGAACTCGGAAACAGAGCGCATTTGTTTTATATTTAAGTGGAAATCTTTTTTATGCAAAGAGATTAAAGAGGATAATGAAAATTCAAAATACCATATACTATTATTTTTAAAGCCATTTGATTTGCTTGTTTTGGGATTTAATTGTCCCATAAACCCTATGCTTTTTCCTCTCAATAATATTTCAAGAGAATTTCCCGAATGCATAAAGGAGGGAACATTCTTTGCCTTCACAAACTTTAAATTATCAAAATCCTTGAAGACATGGCTTAAAACCCCTTTGAGATGGTAGAAGTCCGCGTTCTCCCCTGAATTTTTCCAGAATCGCTCGCCCGTTATGCCATGCATAAGCCCCGCGAAACGAGTTTCTTCTTTATGCCCTTTTTCTTCCTTTGTATAAATATTGCCAACTTCAAAGATGGAAATAGATTCCATCTGGCGATTTAAATTATATTTTAAAGTCTTAATAAGACCGGTAATAAGAGATGTCCTCAAAAATTGATACTCAAGCGATAATGGATTTTTAATCTCCACGCAATCATCTTCTTTCAGCAAACAATTTTTAATTTCTTTTAAAGAAATGAAATCATAATTATAAACTTCGGAAAATCCCAAATTTGAAAATTTATTCTGTAAATCCGCCACAAGTAAAGAAGAAGATGTCGCGCTCGCTTTCATCATACGCATTTCGGATTTTGAGGGAATAATATCATAACCCACAAACCGGCCGGTTTCTTCCGCCACATCGCAAACACTTTCCATATCGCGCCTGAAACTAGGAACTTGAAATTTCCAAGGCTTATCATCTTTAATGTTCGGCTGAACCGCCTTTAAACTGTTAAAAATATCCGTATCGCTTAAATCGGTTCCAAGTATTGAATTAATTTTACCGGAATCCACTTCAATAACTTTAGATTGATACTTTACGGGATAAGCGTCGCCGATATTTTCAATTGAGGCTTTGGGGCAAGCATTCATGATTATTTGCGCTATGCGCCGGGCGCTTTCCAGTGTTATTTCAATATCCGCGCCCCGTTCAAATCTATATGAAGATTCTGTTTTTATATTGGTTAGCCGTGAAGTCTTCTTTATTAAAGAAGGTTTGAAACAAGCGGATTCTATAAGTATGTTTTTGGTCCCTGATGATACCGCCGTTTCGCTTCCGCCTATTATGCCCGCTAAAGCTAAAGGCTTTTCACTATCGGCTATTACAAGAAAATTTTCAGATAATTTTAAATCCTGATCATCCAAAGTCTTTAAAATTTCTCCCTTTTTTGAAAATCTGATTTTAATGCCGCCTGAGAGTTTATCCAAGTCAAAACAATGCGTAGGCTGGCCCATTTCAAACATAACATAATTTGAAACATCTATAAGCAAATTATTTTTAGGATTGGTATCCATGGCTTTAAGCCTTGATTTAATCCAATCGGGAGTTTCAACCGCTTGGACATTTTTTAAAACTATGGCTGAATATCTGGAGCAATCCTCGGCATTTTCAATTTCAATTGAAACCGCTTTCCCTTCAGCGGCTTTAAATTCATTTGTTTTCAAAGGCTTAAAAGGCAAATTATAAAAAGAGCATAATTCTCTAGCCAAAGCCATATGAGAAAGGCCGTAAGATTGATTGGGAAGTATTTCAAAATCCAATATAAAATCTTCTTTTTCAAAAAGGGTCTTGGCGTCTATGCCCACGGGCGTGCCTTTTGGCAAAACCAAAATTCCGCCATTACAAGGGCCTTCAACTCCGAGTTCCTTAACCGAACATATCATGCCCGATGATTCCACGCCTCTTATCTTGGCTTTTTTTAATTTTTCTCCGCCAAGCTCGGCTCCGACGGGAGCAAAGGTTATTTTTTGTCCTACCTCAATATTTTGCGCCCCGCAGACAACTTTAAAATTATCGTCTCCCACATTCACTTGGCATAAAGATAATCTGTCGGCATTGGGATGCTTTTCTATTTCAAGAATCTCCCCTGTTACAACGCCTTTAAAAGACGCTCCGGTTTTTTGAATGTCCTCAACCGCAAAGCCTATTCTAATGAACTTTTCAGCGACCTCTTGGGCGCTTAAATCAGCGTCAATAAAATCCATTAACCAACTATAAAGTATCTTCATTGTATTACCCTAGATTACAACTGTTTGAGTATCCTTAAATCATTTTCATATAAAACGCGCATATCCTTTATGCCGAATAAAAGCATGGCAAATCTTTCAACGCCCGCGCCAAAAGCAAAACCGCTCCATTTATCACTGTCATAACCGCAGGATTTAAGAACCTTTGGATGAATGGTGCCCGCGCCAAGAACTTCAATCCAACCGGTGCCTTTACAGACGGGACATTTTCCTTTTTTATCATTGCAAAAAACGCATGACATATCCACTTCCGCGCCCGGCTCGACAAAAGGAAAATAAGAAGGCCTAAATCTCAATTTAACATTTTCGCCGAAAAGCTCTTTAATAAAAGTTTCAAGCGTCCATTTCAAATCCGCCATACTGACATTTTTATCAACATAAAAGCCTTCTATCTGATAGAAGACAAAAGAATGGCTGGCATCAATAGCGTCCCGCCTAAATACTCTACCGGGAGATATTATGCGCAAAGGCGGCTCTTGTTTTTCCATCGTTCTTATTTGAACGGGAGATGTATGAGTTCTCAAAAGCCAATCTTTATTTTTTGAATCTTTGATAGCGCTATAAAAAGTATCGTGCATATCCCTTGATGAATGGTCTTCCGGTATATTGAGAGCTTCGAAATTATAATATTCATTTTCAAGAAACGGACCCTCCGCGACGGAAAATCCGAGCTTTAAAAAGACCTCGGTCATTTTGTTTATTGTTTGCGTAATCGGATGAAGACTTCCCTTTGAATAAGGGAAAGCCGGCAGGGTTAAATCAAAATCATTTTTAAGGCTTGACGCGGAACCCGCGCCAAATTTATTTTTCAACTCCGCCAATTTACTCGTAATTTCAGCTTTTAAGGTATTACCCAGGGGCCCCAATATTTTTTTTTCTTCCAAAGAGAAATCTTTTAAATCCCTCAATAGAAGCATCAATAAGCCTTTTCTGCCGAGATATTCGGTTTCAAGGGCGTCTATATTACCGGCATTTGATTTAATGGCGGAATTGGAAAAACCATCCTTAATAGAGGATAGTTTTTCTTTCCATTCGGTGGAATTCATTTAGACTCTGAAATTTTAAGCCTGTAAAGCAGACTGTGATAAGCCAATAAGCTGCTTAAAAGATTGAGGATCTTTTATGGCCATTTCTGAAAGCATTTTTCTGTTAAGCATAATATCCGCTTTCTTGAGGCCATTGATAAATTTGCTATAGCTCATGCCTTCTTCCACGGCCGCGGCATTGACTCTGGAAATCCAAAGCCTTCTCATATCGCCTTTTTTATCTTTTCTATGGATATAAGCCGTAGTCAAAGATTTATTAAGCTGTTGAATAGCTTGTCTGAGGCGATTTTTTTTATTACTGTAATTGCCTTTGGTAAGTTTAAATATTCTTTTTTTTCTTTTATGTCTCTGGACACTGTATTTTATTCTCATAACAAAAAATTATCCTTGTATTTATTTATATGGTAAATAGTCTTTAAGAACTTTACCTTCCGTATCATTTTTTTCAACAACATTGGCTGTTCTAAGCTGACGACCTCTTTTAGCGGACATGCCGGACAAAAGATGACGAAGACCGGATTTCCGATGCTGCCATTTTCCGTTCGCTGTTTTTTTGAAGCGTTTTTTAGCTCCACTGTGAGTTTTCATTTTAGGCATAGTAAATATTCCTTACTTAACTTAAATTAGTTTAATATATATTATATTAAATTTTAGGCTTAATGTTTATACCCGTTAGAAATAATTCTTCTAAAACAGTAATATGTCTACTCCACAAAGCGCAAAATTCTTAAGCCCGCGCATCTCTACTGAAGTTTAGGGGTAAAGATAAGACTTATCCTATTACCCACATAATTAGTCTTTCCATCGACGGTGCCGACTTCTCTGAGAGACTCTTTAATATTTTCAAGAATATCCATTCCCAAATCTCTATGCTGATTTTCTCTGCCGTGGAACACTACCGTAACCCTAACTTTATTTTGGGCTTTTAAAAATTTCTCAACATGCTTAACTTTAGTATTAAGATCATGCTCGGCTATTCTGGGATGCAATCTTATTTCTTTAAGTATTCCAACTCTTTGCTTTTTCTTATTATCCCGCTTCTGTTTTCCTTTATCGTAAAGATATTTCGAAAAATCCATTATTTTGCAAACGGGCGGATCAGACTGGGGAACTATTTCCACCAAATCCAAGCCCGCGTCTTTCGCAAGATTAAGAGCTTCATAATTGGATTTAACGCCCATCATAACGCCATCCGCGCCAATTAAACGGACATTTGCGGCATTTATATATTTATTGACTCTTGTTCTTCTGGTATGAGTAAAATTTCTATTTTTCAACTATTCCTCCAAATTATTTTCATACTACAAAAATATTACCTATTTAAGGACTGCCTATAATTATACTAATTAAGTCTCTGTGTCATAAAGTCTTTAATCCTCAATAAAATACTTTATAATAAACAAGACCTATATACTCTTTGATTGCCACTGAAAGATTCTGCATATCTCCCGGCAAAAAATCAACATAATAATATTTGGATTTTTTTGAAGTCTTATATCCCGTGGGATAATAAACAACATTCTCAAAGCCCGCTTTTTTAAAAATCATCGCGGTTCTCGGCATATGAAAAGCTGATGTTACGACAATCACTTTTTTATAGCCTTGCTTGAGGCATATTTCTCGGCTAAACAGCGCGTTCTCATAAGTGTCTCTGCTTTTATTTTCAACTATAATTTTTTCGGGAGCTATGCCTATATCCGTTAGAAAGCGTTTGGCAACTTCCGATTCCGCTCTTCTTGAAAATACCGCGCCGCCACTGGCAATTATGGGAATATTCATTTTTTTGGCTATTCTCGCGGCGGTAAAAACTCTCTCAAGACCTCCTGAATTAAGCGCCGCGTCACCGGAAAAATCAGGCACATTATCTTGCATTCCCCCGCCCAAGACTATAATAACATCACCGTCAAATGACGCGGGCAAAGCAAAATGATATTCAAGTTTACTCATAAAAATATCGGTAACCGGCTTTATAGAAGCCAGCCAAAAAACTGCGGCAATAGTAATACATGTATAGGCTGTTTTTTTTTGATTTTTATAAAAAAACCAAAACCCCGCAATTATAATTCCGGCAATAAACAATCCGGGCGGGATTAAAAATGGAGTTAAAATTTTCTTTAAAATAAACATAGTATAGCGCTAACCCTCCTACGCTACATGCTTCGGAAGGGCAAGCAGCGCAGCTTGTCCCGCCAAAGGCGGGAGCAGTGATACAGTTTAACCGCAAATATTTTTTTATATCGGCACAAACTTCGGAAACTCGATTTTGACAAATAAAAAACTCCGCAATAGCGGAGTTTTTTAATAATTACTTTAAACCTATTTTATTTTTCACTTTTTATGCGCATTGAATAAAAAGAACGCCAAACAAACACAACACTCAAAACAAAGAAGATGACTGATGCCGTTCTGGCGACTATGGGAGTAAGAGTAATGGCCAATTCCACCGCCAATAGCCCAAAAAGCGTCGTAAATTTAATTATCGGATTCATGGCTACCGACGAAGTATCTTTAAAAGGATCGCCAACCGTATCACCCACAATGCTGGCATCGTGAAGAGGAGTGTTTTTCATATTGAGCGATGTCTCCACAACTTTCTTCGCATTATCCCAAGCGCCGCCGGCATTAGCCATAAACAAAGCCTGATAAAGACCAAAGATGGCTATTGAAATAAGATAACCGATAAAGAAGAAATGATTCAGGCAGGCAAAAGCCAAAGTGCTGAAAAATACGGCAAGGAAAATATTAAACATTCCTTTCTGCGCGTATTGAGTGCAAATTTCAACCACTTTTTTTGAATCTTCCGTCGAAGCCTTTGTCGCGCCTTCTTCAAGATGAATATTATCTTTAATAAATTCAACCGCGCTATAGGCTCCCGTTGTAACGGCTTGAATTGTCGCTCCGGTAAACCAATAAATAATGGCTCCGCCGGTTATCAAACCCAATAAAAATACAGGATTTAAAATAGACAATCCCGCTTCAACTTGAC
>DAOWCC010000006.1 GCA_030639665.1 Elusimicrobiota bacterium
GATATTAATGAAATGGAGAAGGGTTTAAGCTCAAACTCCGTAAGTGTTGTGGTTGAAAGCAGTATCTTGAAGTCGGATGATGGCGGCGTATTGACTATGCCGGAAAATTCACAGACTCTCATGATTAGGCCCGACCAAAGCGATGATATTGTTTCTTCCGTGATATATGACGGCAAGTATGGCAATTATGATATGGGAGATGCCGATCATCTGGTCAGATTTGCCATTTCCAATATAGAAGACTATCCCGCTAAAAAAGTAATGCTTGTGGTTTGGAATCACGGCAGTGGCGATGGCGGAATCGCTTATGACGATGTGAGCGGGAATCATATAAGCGGAGCGAGTCTTGGAAGGGCTTTAAAGGAAATCAATTCATCTACGGGCAAAAAAATTAATGTTTTCGCTACTGACGCCTGTTTGATGCAGACTGCCAAGGTTGCCTATGAGTTATTTAGTTATACCGATATTATTGTGGGCTCGCAAGAGACCATTCCCGGCGGCGGTTTTCCGTACGATACTATTTTGGGCGCTTTAAGCGGAAATCCCGGTATGGGCGCGGCCGCATTAGGTAAAGTTATAGTCAAAAAATACGAGGATTCATATAGTGGCGCCAGAGGCACAACTCTTTCCGCTCTTGATAGCAGTTATCTTCCCAGTTTTGTTTATGAGTTGAATAATTGGATAAAAATGATTAGAAACGATGATGAGATTTTGACTAAAATCGCCGATTCTTATGATTCCATAGCCCAAAATACATTTAAATTTTCGACTAAAGACAATAAAGATTTTTGTGATTTTATAGATCAATTGGGAACTGTTTTCCCCTCGTATTCCGAGATAATGAGAGAGGGCCGGGAACTTAGAAATTTGGTCTCGGATGGAGTGGTTATTTCCCATAAGGCCACAAATGGATTCTTTAGCGATAAAGATTATATATCAAAAACCTGCGGGCTCGCGATTTATCTTCCTGAGAAAAAATATAAGGGCCGCAAGTACAATAGTTTTGTTTTTGCCAGGGATACTTATTGGGATGATTTTATAAAGGATATCTTTGTTAAGCTGGACAGATAGAAGGATATTATGAACAAGATGCCATACTACAAAACGATAAGAGCCGGAATTATCTCCTTAATGGGCATGGTATTCTTTTTTGTCGTTCCGCTTTATAGCGTTGAATTGATGGAGTTTGAGAAGCAGATGGCGCAAGAGTATGAAATGAAAATTTCCAGCGGCGATTCCGTTAGCGCCGGTAATTTTCTTGCCGATGAGGAATTTAAAGAAAAGTATCTTTTGGTTGATAAAAAGAAAGCTTCCATTTTAATAGCCAAATCACAGGCGGTGATTGACTTAAATAAAATATTTGATTTTGTTTGGAACGAGGCTAATTTTAATAAGCTCAGCGACGCGCTTGGAGAGAGAATAAATGAGAAGGAGAATATTTTATGCTCTATGGGTTTTGGCCCTCAACCCGAAAAGCTTCTTCCATGGATAAAAAAGTATAGAGTGGATTATAAAAAGGAAAATATTTTAATTGTCAAAAAAGCCATACGCGAATGGGATATTGTCTTTAGCACATCCATAAATAAGATAAATGTGGATTGGGGGCAAGCCAGTAAAGACAGAGGTGATCAAAAGATTATTACTAAAGAGGAATGGAATAAATGGAATATAAGACAAAGAACCTCAGCTTTGTTTAAATTGACCAAAACGGAAGGGTGGAAAGATTTTGACAGCTTTATTCCTTATAATGAAAAGCAAGAGAATATACAGAACAAGTATTATGAAAAGCTGGATGTTGTTCAAGATGTTCAGGTTTTCTTGGATGCCGATCAAAAAAGCCAGCTTGATACTTTGCTGGACAATGACGCTTCCATTAATGAGCAGATGTTGTTTCTGGGAAAGTTGTTTAACGGCAATGCCATAGAAGGAAAACCGGCGGATTTTGGGAAAATAGAAGCTTTAAAGGCGAAAGTGAATTCTTTCAGGGAGTCATCGGCTAAAGAAGATATTTCTCTTGAGCAAATCGATATTTTAAACGATATGCTGAAAACTTCGGTGATGACAAATATAAAGGATACCGCTGTCGGCAAAAAAATTACGGAATTTTATGCCGAAAAAAAATTAAATATGGAAATTAAAGATGAAATGGAAGATTATGGCGGCTATGACCCGAAAAGCGGAAAAATATCGATTAATTCCGGCTTGGTTAGAGAATTTATGCGCGTAAAAGGCTATAGCGCTGAATCTCTTATGACAAATAAAGATCAAATTGATGAAGTGGCTAAATATATTTCTCCCGCTTTTGTTCATCAGGTCGGCATTCAAATGCAGGACGCGTGGGCAAAAGATAAAGGCGTGTATAAGCCCTTAAATCAAGAAGATAAAATAAACGCGAGCGCTATGGAAGCGATTTATACCCTTGAAAAAGTGAAAAAAGATAAAAAGTTCAGGGGGATATTTAAAGATTTTTCGGAAATTTCAGACAGTTCTTATGCGGGCAAGGTAACGCAAAACGCTAAGTTTTATGCTGAAGAAGGGAGCACGCAGTTTAATCTTGCTATGAGCAGATTACACTATAGCGATTTGCCTTCGGCGCAAGCGGCTTCTTCCAAAATAATCAATGCCATAAATAATGAGCTTGAAAGAAGAGAAGGGCTTTCAAAAGATAAAAAGGCGAGAGTGGAAAAGAAAGCTTATATAGGAGAGGAGCGGGCGTTTAGCATGGATAGTTTTGAATTATTGTCTTCTCTTCGGTTCATAAACAAGGGCGCTTTAGCTAAAATAAGCGACAGTTTGCTGGCAGCCGATTACGCGAAACATTATCAATCTGCAACGGCTGATAATAATTTAATGTTTGGTTTGTCTAAAAAAAATGTTAAAGTTTCAGTGCCTCCGCTTGCCGGAGTAAACCAATGATAAAAATATTTTTTTCACTAATTTTTGTTTTCGCGTTTTTTGGCTGTGATAAAGCCGATGTCAATATTTCAAATGACGCTTTGGACGCGGAGCCGAAAACTCTTATTTCGCATGATAAAAGCGAAACGGCTTTAAATAATTCCTATTTTTCCGCGATGTTGCCGGAAGGCTGGGCGCGGGAAGTAAGAAGAGGAGCCGATTCTCAAGTTTTTTTGCTTGAGTTAAAAAAAATAACAGGCTCCAAAATTCCCGTTTTTATTTATCTCAGATTTTATCCGAATAATAGCGATTTTTTAAATTATCAGGATTTTATTGAGGCTAATTCCAAAAATATCTTCGGCGAGACTTCAACTTCCAAAGAACAATATGGGCCGGTAAAAGAAATCATTCTTAATGGCGGAAACGCTTTTTATTTAACCAAAGATTATAAGCATTATCTTAAACTGAATAAGAGTTCGGATGAATTTGTGAATATAAAGAATGTCAATATAGTTATTCCTTCAAAGGATAGTTTCTATGTTTTAACTTATCGGTCCTCGGAAGCCGATTCTGATAAATATTTCGATGTGTTCAATAAGATTGTAAAAAGTTTCAAACCTCTTAAATAAAACATTTAACGCCTAAATAATAAATCCGCTATAACCCTCTTTTACCATTTACATCACCTGCCAATCTTTTAATTTCGATTTTATAAATTATTCAATAGACTATTATTTGTTGGGTTTAAGAATAACTTGAAACCGAAATTGATATATGAACCCAGTGCGGTTTATAATATTTGCTTTTCACCCGCAGACACGGCAGTTGGCGGGATGAAGCATAGCTTCATTTATTGTAAGATATCTATATGAAGATAAGACCGTTTAATATAATTATTATTGTCGTATTCGGTTTTTTGGGTTTAAACGCTTCTGCTGAAAATCAAGGCGTTAAGGCGCGAAAAAATTTAAGCATAGATGAATTTATAAAAACCGCGATTAAAAATGATGAAGCTTTTGAAGAAATTCTTACGGCTCAATTAGCCCTAAAATACAAGAAAGACTTGGTTTTGCCAGCCAGAGATTTAATTTTGTCCGTGAAAGGGCAGAATGAATTTTATTTTGACCAAGATAGAAGCGATCCGAGAATTGCGGTTTCTTTAAGCAAGCTTTTTCCATATACCGGAAGCGAAGTATCGGCTGAATATTCGGCTACGCCTTATCCAAGCGCCGGAGGCGTCTCATCACTTATTGGAATTTACTTTTCTCAGCCCATAGCCAAAAACGCTTTTGGGAAAGCCACTGAATTGCAAGATAAGATAACGGGCGCTGAAACGGATATTGTCGGTTATCAAATAACGGAAGCTTATGAGGATTATTTAGCCTCGATAATTGTCGTCTATTATAATTGGTATTCAGCTTTTGAAAACCTGAAAATAGGCAACTCATCCTATGAACAAAGCATGAAACTGCTTGAAAATATAAAGAAAAGGCGGAAAAGCAGTGTTGCTTTAGCCATAGATGTGAACAAAGTTAAAATTCAAGTTCTTGGAAAAAAAGAAAACCTAATAGCTCTTGAGAAGGAATATGATGCGACCTTCAATTTGATAAAACAAGCGATTAGATATGAAGAAAATGAAGTTCTTGAGCCCATTAATCCATTTGAATTCGGCAAAACTGAAATAGCTTTTGAAAAGGAATATAAAAAATTTATCGATTCAAGCAGAACTTATGATATTCTGAAGCTGTTGGAGGAAAAAAGTTCATTGAATATAAATAAATACGCTGATAACCTTTTGCCTTCGACTAATCTTTTATTGGGGTATAAAGTCAATGGAGCCGATTTTGGAGTCAAAAGCTCCGATTCCAATTTATACGCGGGAGTTTCGCTTAAATGGCTGTTTTCCGACCAGGTGGGAAAAGCAAGTCATGAAACCGCCAAGATTTCAGATAAGACTGTCCGGCTTTCAAATAAAAGCAAATATGTCAAACTTAAAACCGATTTAAAGAATCTCTTTTTGCGAATTGAAAGAGAGAAAAAACTTATTAAAACAAGTGATGAGAAAATAGAGCTTTCAAAACTCATATTGACCGATGAAACCGTCAATTATTCTTATGGCAAGGTTTCGCTTAATGACCTTATAGACGCGGTAAACCGCATTGATGATAATAGTTTCAATAAATTAAGCCATCTAATAAGATATAAAATTTTGATGATTGAATGGCTTAGAATGACGGATCAACTTGTGGCGGCTAAAGGATTAATTGTTAGATAGGTATAGGTTTGTTCATATAGTCAAATGAAAGCTATTTTGATAGTATTGGATTACTGGTCAGGGGGAAGCAAATGAAAAAAGATAATTTGAAAAACGATAATAAGAAAGATAAATCGTTAAAAAACAGATCTATCAGTGACCTTGAGAAAGCTCTAAAGAAAGAGAAAGAAGAATCTTCCAAGATTAAGGCGTTGAATCATCGCTTAGACGCCAATATACAGCAATTGCTGGCGGCTAATGAACAGATAAGAGCCAGTAAACATCAACTTTATATCGAAGTTCTGGAACGGCAACAAGCTGAAAAGAAGCTTCGTTATAGCGAAACAATGCTTAAAGAAGCTCAGCATCTTGCTCAAATCGGAAGTTGGGAATTGGATTTTATAACAAATCAGCTTTATTGGTCGGATGAAACTTACAGAATATTCGGTCTAAAACCAAGTCAGTTTGACTCCACTTATAAAAATTTTTTAGATAATATTCATCCCGATGATAGAGAGTTTGTAAATAAAGCTTATACGGATTCTGTAAAAAACAAAACACCCTATAAAACCACTCACCGTCTTCTGTTAAAAGATGGATCAATAAAATTTATTAACGAGCAATGTGAAACATTTTATAATAAAGCCGGCAAGCCTAGTCGTTCCATGGGTACCGTTCAGGATGTCACCGAGCGCAAGAAGGCGGAAGACGCGCTGAAAGAAAGTGAAGAACAATACCGCTTGCTCGCGTATAATTCAATGGATGTGATTTGGAAAATGGATTTGAAAATGGTTTTTACATATGCCAGTCCGTCCATAAAAGATTCTTTTGGATATACTGTTGATGAGTGGGTTGGAAACCGATTGTCTCAGTATTGCAGTGGAAAAGAGTTTTTTAAAATGGCAAGGAAAGCGGTATACGCCGTTAAAGGGTACAAAAAGTTTAAGAGCTTAACTTTTGAGGCGATAATGTTGCGTAAAAACGGGAGTGAAATTCCCGTTGAAATTACCGCGAAATTGATATTTAATAAAAACGGGTTTCCCCATGGATTTCAGGGAACTACTCGCGATATTACCGAGCGCAAGCAGTTGGAAAAAGCAAAAGAAACGGCATTTCAACAGCTTGCGGCAAGCGAACAGCAACAAAAAACCATTAATCATCAACTAAGAGCGTCCGAGCAGCAATTGCGGGCCAGTGAACAGCAACAAAAAGCCATTAATCAACAATTAAAGGCTATTGAAGAAGAGCTTCGTTTTGATATTGCCGAGCGCAAAAAAGCGGAGGACGCGCTGAGAAAAAGCGAAGAAAAATATCATCTGCTCGCGGATAATACCCTTGATTGTATTTGGAAATTAGATAAAGGTATGAAGTTTATTTATGCCAATTCCGCTGTTTTTTCCATGATGGGCTATACTCACGAAGAATGGGTTGGAAGTTCTTTGTTTGACCATTGCGATAAAGAGGAAATGAAAAAAGTAATAAACTTAATATCCGAGAAGATAAAAAAAGGAATCTATGAAACAATATTGGAGATGCTCTTAATTCATAAAAACGGAAAGGTGGTTCCCGTTGAAATACACGCTAAACTTCTTATTGATGAAAATAAGCAATTAATGGGAATGCAAGGGACGACCCGTGATATCACCGAGCGCAAGAAAGCGGAAGATTCATTAAGAGCGTCGGAATTAAGATATAGAACTCTATTTGAAACGGCTGTGGAAGGAATACTTATCGCGGATGTTAAAACAAAGAAATTTAAGTACGCGAATCCCGCAATATGCAAAATACTGGGTTATAGCGCGAATGAGTTGAGTGACAAGAGTGTTTTGGATATTCATCCAAAAAAAGATTTGAAGAAAATTCTTGCCGACTTTAACATACAGGCAAGAGGAAAAAAACCGGTAGTGGAAAATATTCCTTGTTTAAGAAAAGACGGAACAAAAATATACGCGAATATTGCCGTTGCCTCGGAGGTGATGGACGGAAAACACTGCAGTATCGGTTTTTTTACGGATGTAACCGAACGCAAGAAGATGCTGGAAGATTTGCTTGTTTCCAGAGAGAAATTCTATAAAGTGTTTCAGATGTCGCCATCTGCTATTCTTATTACTCATCTTAAGACAGGTGAAATTATAAATATGAATTCGAGTTTTGAACGGACTTTCGGCTATGATAGAGAAGAAATTATAGGTAAAACCACATTGGATATAGGTTTCTGGAAAAGTTTGGCGGATAGAAAATGGAATAAATCTCTGCTTTTAAAACGAGGGTATTTATATTCGACGGAGCTGGAATTTATTACCAAGTTGGGCAAAACGGTAATAGGGAATACTAATCTCGTATCAATGGAAATAGAGGGAGAAGATTATGTAATAAAAACTATTTCCGATATCACAGAACGCAAGCGGACGGAAAAAAAGGTGAAATTAAGCGAGGAGAAATATCGCGAACTTTTTGAAGAATCCATATCGGCAATTTATGTGTTTGACACGCAAAAAAACTTCATTGATTCAAATAAGGCGGGCCTTGATTTATTGGGTTATAGCAGAAAAGAGTTATTAAAATTGACTATCGGCGATGTGGACGCGGAACCGGAAGTTGTTTTTCCGGCGAATAAAAAGCTGTTTGTCGGAGGCCATTTAATTAACTATGAGCATAAATTGAAAAGAAAAGACGGCCGCGTAATTACCGTATTGAACAATTCCCGGCCTCTTATTGACGCTGATGGCAAAGTGCTGGGAATGCAGAGCACCTTATTTGATATAACGGAGCGCGAAAAAGGAAAAAAACGAAAATAGATTTTTTTATACTTAGGGCTTGGAAAAGAATTAACTGGTCATTTGGCTGGCTAATTTCTGAGCGAAACAAGGAACGAAGAGCGAGCATACTCTTGCGGTCTGTGAGCGATAAGTGACGCGGTTGGAGTCGGAAATTAGCCAGCCCTCTGGGGAAACTCATCTTTTGTTGATTTCTTCGTTGCTCTTTATTCACAGGCGTAAAGCCTTCTCATTCATCGCGTCTTGAACTCAACTTAAAGCTAAGTTTCCAAATGACCAGTTAATTCTTTTCCAAGCCCTTAAGCAAAAGATGTTTTTACAATATGAAGCGCGCGAGGTGATTTTGGGTGAAAATCATTGATGTAAATTCAGGTGAAATTAAAATAGTCGAAAGGGACGCTTTATTAAGAGTTTCCGCCTTGGGCTCTTGTGTCGCGATTGTGGCTTATGAGGGAAAAAGCAAGATAGGCGGTATTGCCCATTGCATGCTTCCCGGAAAATCTCCCAATAAAAAAGATAAAAAAAAATATGCCATTGACGCCATAGATGAATTATTGGAAAAAATGATAGGTTTAGGCGTGAAAATAAAAGATATCAAAATAAGTATTGTGGGAGGGGGAAATGTGCTTCGAAGGAAAGAAGACAGAATATGCGAGAGAAATATTCAATCGATTGTTGGATATCTTAATGAAAAAAAAATAAAAATAAGAGGAAGTTCCTTAGGAGGATTTGAGCGAAGAAGCGTTTTTTTGAATACAACTACCGGAGAAATTATATATACGGTGGGGAATTCCGCTAAAAAAACTCTAAAAAAAACCGGTTTATAAATATGTGGAAAAGATAGAATGTTACTATAAGGATTTAGGGAATAAAAGTGATTAGTTTGGCAATCCGGGAGTTTATTCGATATAAAATAATTTCGACTACAATCGCCTCATAGAAACTTTCCGTATAAAAAACACTAAATATCCAATGATATCAAGCGCGAGCAAAATTTCCTTTTGCTTTTCGGTTTTGAAATGATGTATACTAAAAACAGACCAAAAGACAATTTGAGTCGAATGTTCAATATGACCAATAAAAATAATAAAAATGACCGGATAAAGACCGACATAGTTGTAAAAGCCAGAGATTTATTTAAGCGATTTGGTTTGAATAAAACAACTATGGAAGATATTGCTCAAACAATGAGCAAAGGCAAAAGCACTCTTTATTATTATTTTACCGGAAAGGAAGAAGTGTTTTACGCGGTGGCTCAAAAAGAGATTGCCGATACCTTCGGGTCCATTATGAAGGAAGTGGAAAAGCAAGAAAGCGCTCAAGAGCGTCTTAGAGCGTTTTTTCTTAAACGGTTTGATGTTTTGGAAGAAAAATTAAACACCTATCCCGCTATGGTAAGAGAACAAAAAAAGAATATTGAAATTTTCCATAAAATTCATTTGGAATTCAGTTCATTGGAAAGGAATTTGATTAAAGAAATTTTATTATATGGCATAAAATCGGGAGAGTTTAAACATATTGATAAGAAAGATTGCGACTCTTTGGCAATCGCGGCTTCAACAATTTTAAGCGGTATTGACATTTATACTTTTGTGGAAGGAAATGTTCCTCCAATCGGCGATCAACTTAATATCCTCTTTAGCATAACAATGAGAGGAATTAAGTAATAAAAGAGCGCAACAGTGCGGCAGTGATACAGTACAACAGAGAACAGAAAAAATTTAGAGAAAAACAAAAATTAATTTTTTATATATCTAACTATGGAAAAGAAAACAAAAATTAATCCTAGCGATCCAGCGATTATTACCGGCGGTATGGGTGTTCGCATTTCCAATTGGCTTATGTCCAGAATTGTTGCTATGACCGGCGGTATGGGCATTGTTTCCGGCACTGGTCTGGAAACCATTTATCCGAGAATTTTACAGGATGGCGATAAAGGCGGACATGTACGCAGAGCCTTTACCGAACTTGCCCGTCGTCAGCCCGCTCTTGCCAAGCCCATTTTTGACCTATATGATAAGTATTATATTAAGGGGGGAAAGGCGGCTAATAAACCATATAGGGCTGTGCCCGTATGGAGATTAAATCGTCTTGAAGGCCATTGCTCCGGTTTAAATTCATTTTGGGAGCCGCCGCGTGAATTACAGCTTTTGGCAGTCGCTTCCAATTTTGCCGAGGTTTGGCTGGCTAAAGAAGGGCATAAAGGTTTAGTCGGTATTAATTTCTTGCGTAAAGTTGAAAGGCCATTGCTTTGGACGCTTTACGGCGCTATGCTGGCTGATGTGGATTATGTTGTGGTTGGGGCCGGAAACCCTTCTCATCTTCCCGGTATGATTAGATCTTTGGCTAGTCATAAACCCACATCTTTGCCTTTGAAAGTATACGGAGCGAATTCAAAGTCCGGCGAATTTTTTGCCAAAATCGAGCCTAGTTCTTTGATTGGAGATAAAGCGGCTTCATTGCCCAAACCAAAATTTTTGGCCATAGTTTCATCTTTTACTTTAGCCGATGCTTTGTTTTCCAATTCTGAAACACGGCCATATGGCTTTGTTATCGAATACCCTGAAGCGGGAGGCCATAATGCCGCTCCCGCAAAAATGAAATTTGACTCTGAAGGCCAAGCGGTTATGATATATACCGATAAGGATAGAGCTGATGTTCCCTCTATTCGCGCATTGGGATTGCCTTTTTGGCTGGCCGGTTCTTTTGGAACTTCCAAAAGCTTAAGCCGAGCTATGGAAATGGGCGCGTCAGGTATTCAAGTCGGCACAATCGCGGCCTTGTCGGGACAATCGGGTATGGCTCCTGAATTTAGAACGAAGGTGCTGCAATTATTAAAACAGAATAAACTCAAAATAGATAATACTATGGTTTCACCCGCGGGATTTCCATTTAAAGTCGCGCAAGTTCAGGGAACAATTTCAGATAAAACGGTTTATGAAAATCGCAAAAGGGTATGCGATATTTGCTTATTACAGGCGACATATGTAATGAAAAACGGTTCTTTGGGCTATAGATGTCCCGGTGAATCCGTAAAAGATTTTGTAGCAAAAGGCGGCAGAGCTCAAAATACCAAAGGCCGCGTTTGTTTATGTAACGCTTTATTTTCCGCCGCAGGGTTTCCTCAAGTTCACGCGGACGGTTATGTGGAACCTCCCATTATTACACTTGGAGAGGATACGGCATCGGCAAGAGAATTATTATCGGAACTTTCCGGCGGGCAAGAAACTTATACAATCAGCAAAGCGATTCATTATCTTCGCGGTAATAAGTAATTCCTCCTTCTTTTATCAGAATATATTGTAAAAACATTTGCAAAAGCCGGATATGTTTGGGTGTGTAGATTAAATTTCTTTTGGCGTGCCTGGCGCGATGAAGCCGCAGGTGGCGCAATAGTCGGGAATGGGAGTTTTTCCGGCTATGCTGTTTTTGAGTTTTATAGCGGAGGGACTGTTAAGAATATCCTTGAGTGGGGTATTATTTATATTGCCTATTGAAAGTTTTCCGTCATAATCAAGACAGCAAGGAACTGTTTCTCCCGAGCATAGAACGGCGAAATGATGCTGGAGGCCCTGACAGCCTTTTTTATCTCGTTTTCCGCCTTGGCCCGGCCATTTAAAAAAAAGTTCAAAATTCAAATAAGTTTTTGTTTGCAAGCGCAGGCCGTCTTTATACTTTGTGATTATTTTATCGGGAAAGGCGTTTAAAATATAATCATAGGTTTCTTGCAGAAAAGAGCTTTTTGGATTTCCTCTCAGACGAAATGAAATAATAATATCGGACGGCCTTGTTTTTGTGAATTCGATTAAACGGTTTAATTTTTCAAACCTTTCTTTTTTAGGAAAGGCTTGAAGAGCGTGAAGTGAGAATGAAATTTGTTTCAGGCATTTTTCCTTGAAAATACCGGGTCCGAATTTATCAATTAAGGTGCCGTTTGTGACAAGGCTGATATCGAGTTTTTGCCGGGAGCAAATGCTTAAAATTTCCGGCAATTGCGGATGCATAAAAGGTTCTCCCAAAACATGAAGTGAAACTGTATCTGTAAATAATTTAACTTGCGCGGCGATGGCTTCAAATGTTTCAGGTGGCATGAAAGCTTTTGGCTGTGAGGAAGTCACGCAAAATTCGCATGAGAGATTGCATATATTCGTTATTTCTATAAAGGCGCGCTTAAATTGTTTTTTCATTTCAGTTTATTCACTATTTTAGTAAAAGTATTTCGAATATTTTATAATAAAGCGGAGTAATATGTGCGGTGGGGCTTCAAAATAAAATATAATTTGTAAGAATAGGACTTTGTCTTAATTGTAGAACCGGGACAAAAGACATTTGATAAAAGAGGTTTTTGCATGTTGTGCGGGTCCTTGGTTTTTTTATAATCTATTTAAACAATTTAAATCTTAGGAGAAACGAAATGAAGAAATTAATGATAGCGGCAATTCTAATATCGAGTTACACAACGGCAATAGCGTCAGAATTTGAAACAATGAAAGCGGATTTGAAACTAAACGCGATTAGCGCGGAAGCTTTACAACGAATTGAACTTGGTGAAATTCCGGCGCCGGAGTTGGAAAGAGCAGGGCAATCCGTTCAGCCACTTTTCTTAGATGATAGCCGCAAAGCCGATTTTGAAATGATGGATGTTGTCACCATGGAGAAATTGTATGAGGGTTATTTAATTCTGGAAGGCCGCGGTATTTATACCGGCGGCGACGAAAATGCGGATCTTCTCATGAAGTTAAAAGGGAATTCGTTTAGAGCCGAAGGCGTCTTAATGACCGTATTGAAGAAAAAATTCCCTTTCCAGACCGTTTATGTCTATTTGACAACCTCTCCGGGACAAACACCGTCTTCTGTCGTTTTCCTTCAAAGTAAAAGGTTTTTTAGAGAAAAAAGCGCAAAAAAATACCAAAAATCCCTTGCTACGGAAGCGGCGGTAACGGTATCCTTTACCGTTTACTACAACTATCGTGAGATAATCGAATCTCCGTTTAAGATAAAGTCAATAGAGATGCCGTGGGATCGCAAATAGCGAATTTTTTTTAATCCCGGATCCGGATGGATTTTCAAAAGGAGATAAGGGAATGAAAAAATTTGCGATAGTGGCAATAATATCTATTTGTTTGTGGCGTGGCGCAAGCCCGGATAAATATTGAAGCGATTTCAACGGATTCAAAGATAACGGCCTCTTCTCAGAATTTAAAAATAGTCCAAAGAACTTTCAGGAAGGCCAATTATCATCCGGATAAAAATTTTCAGTGTCAGTGTAATAGACTTTGATAATTGAATACGAAAGTTTTACGCGGTTCGAAAGACAAAAGTAAAATTCCCGTCATTATAAAATCCATTTCATTGTTTTTATGACTAATTTCATAATGCTAACATATATTTTGGAAAGTTAAAGTTGGTTAATCAAGGAAACCGTATTTACGCGCGATATGTTTAAAAAAAATAAAAAAGATAAATTTACCATGGGCGGCATTAGGGAAATGTTGTCTATCGCTTTTCCTATGGTGATGTCTCACGCCTGTTATACCATTATGACTTTTACCGACAGGTTGTTTTTATCAAAGCTCGGTTCAGCTGAAATGAACGCGTCTATGGGCGGCGGTGTAATGGCTTTTATGATGATGACTTTTTTCTTTGGTATTATTACTTATTCAACCGCATTAACGGCGCAATATTTTGGGGCGGGAAAGAAAAACCGCTGTCCCGTGGTTATTACTCAGGCGATAATTATCGCCATTATCTCTTATCCAACTATAATTTTAGCCAGACCTTTGGGGATTTTACTGTTTGAGTTTATGGAGATAAGTCCCGAGCAAATGGCGCATCAGAAAGTTTATTTCAGTATTTTGATGTATGGAGTTATATTCGGAATTTTGAGACCTTGTTTTACGGGTTTCTTTTCCGGCATAGGCAAAACCAAAATTGTAATGATATCTTCCGCCGTGGCCATGGGTATTAATGTCGCGGTAAATTATGTCCTGATATTTGGGAAACTGGGTTTTCCCGCGCTTGGCATTCGCGGGGCCGCTTATGGAACCATTATAGGCAGCGCCGGCGGTTTAGCGGTCATGTTGTGGAAATATTTATCCAAAGAAAATCGCCAAGAATATAGCGTAATGGAATCATTTCATTTTGATAAAAAAGCCATGATTGAGCTTTTGCGTTTTGGTTATCCCGCGGGCGTAGAACTATTGCTGAATCTTTTGGCCTTTAATGTTCTGATAATGTTATTCCATTCTCATAGCCCTTCGACAGCGACAGCCGTTACCATTGTGTTCAATTGGGATATGGTTTCTTTTATTCCATTGCTCGGTATTGGAATAAGCGTTACAAGTCTTGTGGGCCGTTATATGGGTATGAAAAAACCCGATATAGCTCATCGCTGCGTTATGTCAGGTCTTAAAATAGGCATGGTTTATTCTTGTTTCACAATAATATTATTTGTCGGTTTTACTGAAATTTTGGTTAATGTGTTTAAACCCGCTCAGTTTTCTGATATTTTTACGCAAGCCTTTCCGACAGCTATTTTTATGCTGCGCATGGCGGCCGTATATGTAATGGCGGATGCCACAATAGTTATTTTTACGGGCGCTTTGCGGGGGGCTGGAGACAGTTTCTGGGCGATGGCGCTTTCAGTATCCATGCATTGGACGCTTGTCCCGGTTTTATATTTTATGCTTAAACTAAACAATTTTTCTCCCGAGCAAGCTTGGGTGTCGGTTGTAATAATCTTTCTTGTTTTTTCATCGCTCATTTATTTGCGTTATTATGGCGGAAAATGGAGACAAATCAAGGTGGTTCATCCGGTTCAAGAACCTATGGATATTATTCCCGATGATTTCCATCCATCAAGAGATTTGTGAAAACCACATGTGTGGTTTTTACCTTCAGTGTCTGGATTTAGTCGTTGATAGGCATAGCCTAGATTATTTCCGGTGATTAAAAGGAAGTCATAATTTAGTTCTTCGAATTCCAAACTACCGCGTAATTGAAAATACAACATTTTGTTTAATAGGTCTAAAGGGTAAAAACATATGGGGCAAAAAACTTTTAAAAAAGGGGTCTTTTTACTCTATTCGGAGTTTCGCGCTTTTGTTAAAGTATAGGTAAGCACTAAGAAGTTTCAAATCAAAAAGTCGGGAGGAAAGTTGAAAAAAATTATTGGAATGTTCTTTTTAGTAAGTATATGTGGGAGTGCTTTAATGGCACAAGGAAGTTTTTCCGCGGTTGAAAGCCTAAAGTCGTTTACGGAGGGACAAGGAAATATGTCCATGTCTGATATTGGCGATATTCCTATTCCGGCGGCAGTTAAAGTTGAATCCGAGCAGGAAGTTTCAAAGGTAAATGAACCCAGTTTTGAAAAACTTCAAACGGTAACCGGAATACAGGATGTTACACCTTACCTTACCCTTAAAACCCTTTTTGAACGGGGTAAATTAGCCACAAAAAAAAATTTGACCGGTTGGTATTCGGGACGCATGGTATCTGTTCAATACCCTGAAATATTTGCGGGGGCTCTTAGTATTGGTGGATCCGTTTTGATTGATCAAAATGGAGGACCGTTGTTTGATATTGAAAAAGATTTTCTTATGAATACCGTTGTCTTAAATCACCCATATTGGATGCCTGGTTATTTTGACGATATGGACAGTTATCAATCCAGCTATACAGGAAGGCATATTGATCCCAAAACTACATATTGTTTGAGTTTTCCCGCGGCTGAAGTAATGGTAGCGGATGAGAAAACAGGAAATAATACAATTATGCGGTATCGCAAATCAGACGGATACATAATTACACACTATTTAGTTTCCGATGCAACCGGTAAAACGCTTACTGAAAATTATGCATATTATTTCAAAAATGTAACTCCAAAAAAATAATCGAATTGAAAATAACAAGACAAAACCCTGCGATTAACCTTTGCGGGGTTTTGTTATTTAAAACAGCAAAGGGTCGGGTTTACATCGTCTTATTGAAGTAACTGAGAAGACTCTCTCAATAAGTCTGAAAATTTCAGACAAATAATATAGGTCTAAAGGGTAAAATATATAGGCCAAAAAACTTATTTAAATGGGTCTTTTTGCTCTATTCTGAGTTTTGCGTTTCTGTTAGAATATGGGTAAGCGTTAAGAAATTTAAATCAAAAAGTTCGGGAGGAAAGTTGAAAAAAATGAAGTCTCTTGTAATTCTATCGGTTGTTTCGATATTGAGTTTTACTGCGGTGGGACAAACAGTTTCTGCGCAGGAACTCTCCAATGATTCTAAGTATTTTGAGTCTTTGACGGAAGTTTCGCTATTCAGTAAAAATAATGTTGTTGAGTCGCAATCAGAGTATTCGTTGAAATGGAACGGCAGTGGTTTTGTTTGTCAAAATCAGGAAGGAAAAATAGGATATAATTCAATTGATATAGAAGAATTAAAATCCGGAAAACAGGGAATTTGCGCCGATTTATACGGAGCGAATTTGAAAGGATTAAATCTTGAAAAAGCCAATTTGCAAGGCGCATATTTGGTAAAGGCCGATTTGGAAGGCGCTGATTTAAGCGGAGCGAATCTGTTTAAGGCGAATATGCAAGATTCCAATTTGCGGTCGGCTCATTTTGATGGCGCCAATATGCAAGATGTTGATCTCGCGGAGGCTTATTTATATAAAGCCAGTTTTAGCGAAGCCAATTTAAAAGGAGCTATTCTTAGAGGAGCCGATTTGGAAAAGGCTGATTTTTTTAAAGCCAATTTGAAGGGAGTTGATTTACAGGAAGCTAATATACATAGAGTTAGTTTCATTGATGCCGACTTTGCGGGAGCGAATTTGGAAGGAGTAAGGATGACCGTAACCGACTTGCAAAACCATAATCTCACAGAAACCCATCTCATGGATGCCGATTTGCACAGAGCCGAATTAGCCGAAGCGTATTTATATAAGGCTAATATGAGAGGAATTGATTTATCCCAGGCTAATCTGGCGGGAGCCGATTTACAGGAAGCTGATTTGGGAGGGGCGGATTTACAGGGAGCCGATCTCGGTGAAGCCAATCTTCATAAAGCCAGTCTTAGATACGCGGATTTGAGAAATGTTGATTTGCAAGATACCACTGTGTCTGAGGTTGATTTTCGCGAATCCGTATATGATAGAAAAACCATTCTTCCTTTTGAAAGAGAAGAAGCCATTGAAAAAGAAATGGTTTTCATTAACTGAAGTATGTAAAGTTTATTAAATAAAAACAGCCGCGAAATAATTTCGCGGCTGTTTTTTTTGCGGGTGGCAGTGTTGGATCGCGCCGCGAATTAAATTTTAAATTATAATTTTATATCAACAAAATGATAAAATAGTAAGCAGTGAGTTGTATGAGTGTTAATGGCAAAGTGATATCAGTTGGAAGAGCAGTAAAAAGGCGCCTAGCCCTTTTGAACTTTTTGACGATTTATCCTCTTTTATCCATTCAATTTAAACTTTAGAGCGAAATTTTTTTTATGATTACTATTAGAGATATATATAAATCTTTTGGCCGTCAAACTATTTTTGAAGGGGCCTGTCTTCAAATAAATGATGGAGAACGGTTTGCTTTAGTCGGGCCTAATGGTTCGGGAAAATCCACTTTATTTAAAATGCTTTTAGGTGAAACCGATATTGATGATGGCGCTATTCAAATAAGCAGAGGTTCCGATGTTGGTTATCTGCCGCAGGAAAACGCGCCGGTATCTGATAAAACAGTTTTGCAGGAAACTCTTAAAGGCAGTAATGAATGGGACGCGCGTCTTGAAGCCGAGGCTAAAGCTATTTTGATGGGCTTGGGTTTCAAGGTTGAAGATTTTGAGCGCCGTGTCAGTACTTTAAGCGGCGGCTGGGCAATGCGTGTTGCCATGGCTAATTTACTTATTAAAAAACCCACCTTGATGCTTTTGGATGAACCTACCAATCATTTGGATGTTGATTCTCTTTTATGGTTTCAGGATTTCCTGGCCTCTTATCAGGGAGCGGTATTTGTTATATCCCATGACCGTTCTTTTATAAATACCGTCTGCAGAGCAGTTGTGGCAGTGGCGGATAAAACACTTAAAGTCTATCATGGCGATTATGAGAATTATCTTGCGCAGAAAGAAGAAGAAGGCGAAAGGCTTAAAGATGCTTGGAAAAGGCAAAAAGAAGAAATAGAGGATATGAAAGATTTTATAGCCAGAAATCGCGTGCGCGCTTCAACGGCTGCAAGAGCGCAAAGCATGATAAAACGATTGGATAAAATGGAAAGAATTGTTTTGCCGAATGAGACGAGGAAAATGAGAATTAAATTTCCTCAGCCTACTAGAACGGGTGTTAGATGTTTGACGCTAAAACAAGTGAATAAAACCTATGATTTAAAAGACGGTGGGAAGATTAAGGTTTATCAGGATATTGATTTTGAATTTGAAAGAGGCTGGAAAATGGCCTTTGTCGGCCATAATGGAGCGGGAAAATCCACCTTGCTTAAAATTCTTGCCGGTGTGGTTAAGCCTGATAGCGGGGAGAGGATTGTCGGTTATAATGTTAAGACGGGTTATTTCTCCCAGCATAGAACCGGCATGTTAGATCCCGATAAAACCGTATTTGAAGAAGCTTTGGATAATGACAGGATGAATTCCGAATTAATGGTGAGAACCGTTTTGGGAACTTTTCTTTTTCACGGCGACGATGTGTTTAAAAAAACGGAAGTTTTAAGTGGCGGAGAAAAAAGCAGACTATCTTTGGTTAAACTTTTATTAGACCCGCCCAATATCCTTTTGATGGATGAGCCTACCACTCACCTTGATATGCCAAGTGTGGACGCTCTTATTGAAGCGCTTAAAATATATGAAGGCGCGCTTTGTTTTATAAGCCATGATTTATATTTTGTTAACGCTTTAGCCAGTCATATCGTTCATATTGAAAATGGCCGTCCCGCTATCTATCCCGGAAATTATGAATATTTCAACCGCAGACAAAAACAGATTAAGGCGGAAGAGGAGGGAGATTTTTCTCATGAGAAAAAACTTTCTTTACCTAAACATGAGAAAGGTGTTAATCGTAAGGAATTGCGCAGAATAAAGGCAATGGAAAGAGACCTCCTGAGGAATAATAAAAAGTTTGAAGCTGAAATTTTAAAGCATAAAAAAGAAATGGAAGTATTGGCTGAAAAGCTTTCAGCTCCTGAAATTCATAGCGATTATGCGCAGGTTAAAAGCATAGGCGATGAAATTGCCGCATTAAAAAAACAAATAACAGAGAAAGAATCCAAGATAAAGAAAGATTAATTTCCCAGAGGAAAAGATATTTATGACAAACACTGATAAACGCAGAAATAATTTACGCAATATAGCGATAATAGCCCATGTCGACCACGGTAAAACAACATTGCTGGATGCTATGCTTCGCCAAACTGGAGCATTTGCGGATAAAACGGGAGAGGTTACAGATTGTATTATGGATTCCAATGACCTTGAAAGAGAAAGAGGTATAACCATACTTTCAAAAAATACTTCTGTTAAATATGGCGATACTACTATTCACATTGTGGATACTCCCGGTCACGCCGATTTTGGCAGTGAAGTGGAAAGAATACTTAGAATGGTTGACGGCGTGATATTGATGGTGGATGCCATGGAAGGACCTATGCCTCAAACAAGATTTGTTCTTAAAAAATCTTTAGATTTAAAAATGAACCCTATAGTTGTTATAAACAAAATAGATAAACCAAATTGCGACCCTCACGCGGCTTTGGATAAAGTGTTTACCCTTTTTATGGAATTGGGCGCTAATGACGCACAATTAGATTTTCCCGTGCTTTATGCTGTTGGAAAAGACGGTTGGGCCTCAGAAGATTTGGAAGTAAAAACCGATAATTTAGATACCCTATTTAAGGTAATTATAGACCATGTTCCCGCGCCTCTTGATAAGGATGATGAGCCGCTTAGAATGTTGGTGACTATGCTTGACTATTCAAGTTATACCGGCAGAATTGGCATAGGTAGAATTTTTCAGGGGAAAGTTTTAGGCGGAGAGACAATATCAATGGGCTCAAGTCTTGATAAAACGCCCGTTAAAAGAAAAATAGTGGATTTAATGGGGTTTTATGGTCTTAACAGAGTTCCTCTTAAAAGCGCGCATTCCGGCGATATAATCGCCATGAGCGGCCTTGAAGGAATTGAAGTTGGCGATACTGTTTCTTCTCTTGATGCCCCTGGTGTTCTTCCCACACTTGAAATTGAACAGCCGACAATTTCTATGGAGTTCTTTCCAAATGACAGTATTTTTTCCGGGCGTGAGGGAAAGTTTGTAACCGTAACTCAAATTAGAGACAGATTATTTCGAGAACAACATACTAATGTTGGTTTGAAGGTTGAAGAATTATCCACTGGCGGGTTTAAAGTTTCAGGCAGAGGGGAATTGCATTTATCAATTTTAATTGAAACCATGCGTCGCGAGGGTTTTGAACTTGCCGTCTCCAGAATGGTGGTTATTAAACACATGGAAAACGGTGTGATGGTGGAACCTATGGAGTTTTTGGTTTTGGACGCGCCCACGGAATTTCAAGGAGCTGTAATAGAAGCTTTGGGACGGCGCGGAGCAAAAATGAAAAATATGGAAGCCGGAAATATTGGCCGGGTTAAACTTGAATATACAATCGCTTCCAGATCTTTGATAGGTTTTAAGTCGGAATTTTTAACTTTAACAAAAGGCAATGGCCTTATGTATCATAACTTTCATGGTTATATGCCTGAGGATAATGTTCAACCGCCAAAAAGAAACGGTGTTTTTATAGTCAAGGAAACCGGAAAAACCGCCTCTTATGCTATTAATGCTTTGCAGGACCAGGGAAAGTTTTTTGTGGGGGGCTCAGAGGCAGTGTATGCGGGACAGATAGTTGGGGAAAATTGCAGAGATAATGATTTGGTGGTAAATCCCTGTAAAGAAAAGAAACAAACCAATATGAGGCAATCTGCGGCGGATGCGGCTATAATTTTAGTGCCGCCCATAAGAATGAGTTTGGAACAATCTATTGAGTATGTAGGCGATGATGAGTTTGTGGAAATTACGCCCAAGAGCTTAAGGCTCAGAAAGAAAATATTAGATCACACAGTCCGCAAAAGAAGCGAGAAATAAGAAGGAGCGTCTTACATAGGTATAGCATGGTTGGCAGTTGCATTTACTCGCATGACCATGGTCGCTTAGTACTGCGCCATTCCGTATCTCACCCTCCTGCATGGCCAAGTCGGGTTCCGAACGGCCCTGCTTAGCAAACGCAACTACCAACTCTTTATCATAAATTTTTATAGAAATAGCCCACCACCCATTTAAGATAAATCCGAATTATCCCTCTTTATTCATAATGAGAGAAACTTTCCCTAATAAAATTTGATATCAAAAAATATTTTGTAATATATTTAAAAATAAGGGTTTCTTTGGGAGAATTACATGAAAAAAAATATGCTTAAGATTTTTATATCTTTATTTGTGGGTATTATTGCTTTATTTCAATTTTCCTCGTATTTGTGCGCTGAGGATTTGCAGGTATTTAAAAACGGAAGACTAATGAGTAATCCGGCAAATGACGGCGACAGTTTTTTTGTATATTCCAATGGAAAAAATATTCATATAAGATTATATTATGTCGATTGTCCGGAAATTTCAGCCAATTTAAAAAACAATTCTGCCGAAGAGCAAACACATTATTTCGGTTTTGAGTATTCCAGCGAGACTGTGCGCTTGGGTGAAGAAGCAAGAATATTCGTGAAAGATGTTTTAACTCAGCCTTTTACCATCCATACGGCTTTTGAGAAGACCCTCGGCAAGTCATTGATGGGGCGCGTTTATGCTTTTGTTACTACCGCCGATGGAAACGACTTGGGCTATTTGCTTGTTAAAAACGGATATGCCCGCGTGAGCGGAAAAGGAAGAAAAACTCCCAGAGGAATATCCGAAGAGAAAATGCTTGAGACTTTGCGTAAAGTTGAAAAGTCCACCATATTAAAACAGACTAAAATCAAGACAGAGAGTAATTCGGAAAAAATCAAAGTAAAGGATTTTCACCAATTGGTTACTATAAATACCGCTACCAGGGAAGAGTTAGAAGGTATTAAAGGAATAGGTCCTGTTATAGCCGGAAGAATTATAGCCGGACGGCCTTATGAACGCGTGGATGAGCTCATTAGAGTAAAAGGGATTGGACCAAAAAAACTTAAACGGTTGCGCCGTTATCTTACAGTAATTAAGAAATAATCGTATAGATGTTTTTCGATATTTACTCGTAGGACCATAGTTTTCTAGCGGTTTAGGATTGAGATTATGGGTAAAGTTTTGCACTCTCTCCGTACAGGTTTTATATTAAAGTGGTCTTCAAATTTTTCGTCAGCTCCGGAACTCAGTCGAAAACAATGTTTTCTCCTTCAAACATCCTCGCTGTTCCGGAGGAATTTGCTGCAAATTCTTGACCAAAAACCTAAAGTCGTTCGCCACAAATCTTTACCCTAATCTCTTTGTTATTATTTTTTATAGAGTGTGTCCACGCCCTAATTATAGCTTGAATTACCCAGCCCCTCGTAGGGAGAGGAACTTCTTTATATATTTGACAAATGTTATAGTGAAGTGATAGATTTAATGTGTAATTAATGAACGAATTGTACAATAAGAGGGGAAAATAATATGCCGATGACTTATGTTAAACATGAAACAATATCTTTAAAAAATAATTCTGAGTTTAATGAAAAATGGGTTCAAGAAATTATTGCTAATGATTCATCAATTCTTGGTTTAGGTGATTTGATATTAAAAGATAAAGAAAGAATTCAACCACATGCGGGAAGACTTGATTTGCTTCTTCAAGATAAAGATTCTAGTAAAAGGTGGGAAGTTGAAATTCAATTGGGAAAAGTAGATGAAAGTCATATTATAAGAACCATTGAGTATTGGGATATTGAAAGGAAAAGATATCCGCAATATGAACATTGTGCTGTTATTGTAGCTGAGGATATCACAAGTAGATTTCTTAATGTGATTAGTCTTTTTAATGGGGCAATTCCGTTGATAGCCATTCAAATGAATGCGGTTAAAATTGGTGAGAGTGTTTCTTTGATTTTTACTAAGGTTTTAGATCAAACAGTAATTGGATTAGAGGATGAGGAAGAAGATAAAGAAGTCACTGATAGAAATTATTGGGAACAAAAATGGGGAACCAAGGCAACGGTGGCAATGGCTGATGAAATTCTCAAGTTGATAAATACTTTTTCGTCGGAGTTAGAACTTAAATATAATAAATTTTATATTGGTCTTGCGAGTAATGGACAACCAAATAATTTCGCTATTTTCAGACCACAAAAAAGTGGTATACGATTAGAACTAAGAATAAATAAATCTGAAGATCTTGAGCAGAAAATAGACTCAGTAGGTTTAGACATGCTTGATTATGATTCAAGATGGGGGAGATATAGAATCAAGCTTAATAATGAATCCATAGACAAAAATAAAGATTTTCTGATTGAGCTTTTACAGAACGCTTATCAAAAATAATATGCCTTTGAATATTGAAATAAAAGCCAGAGCTAATGATTGGAACAATCAGATTAAGATTGCCCGCCATTTGCAATCGGCAATGGCGAGGTCTCGCCCAACAGGGGCGGACCCTGTTCATTTAGTAATAAGAAAAGAAAAACTGATTCAGGAAGATACTTTTTATCATTGTCCTGACGGCAGGCTTAAACTTAGGCAGCAAAAAGGGAAAGAGGATTATTTAATTTTTTATAAACGAAGTGATAAAAAGGGACCGAAATGTTCAGAGTATTTTACTTATTCAACTAATGACGCTAAAGGATTAAAAAAAATACTTTCAAAAGCATTGGGGGAAACAAAAGTAATTAAGAAGAAAAGAATGCTGTTTCTTGTCGGACAAACGCGTTTGCATTTTGATGAAGTTGATAAGTTGGGGAAATTTATTGAAATTGAAGTGTGTTTGAAAAAGAATCAAAGCCGGTCATCGGGTCAGAAAATAGCCGAACAGCTTATGAAAGTCCTTAGCATAAATAAAAAAGACCTTATAAAAAACGCTTACGCCGAACTTCTATAAAATATTATTGGGTAGTTGCGCTAAAAGTCTGGATTCTTCGTGAGACTTCCGCGCAGAAGATCTTATCCTGAAAACGATTTAATAAGTCTTTGGCGACAGATTGGGGTTTATCAATGTCTTCTATTGATATGTCCACCCAAATACTGCCAATCATGTTTTTATTTCTATACATATTCATAATTTGAAGCTCATTGCCAAATTGTTTAAACAATTCATTTATGCGGGTGGGATAAATGGGTTTTTTGAAAATAATCCTATGGTTTAAAGGCCTTTTTTTGTTTCCGTCTCGCATGCTTTTAACTTCGGGAAAATTTTTAATTTGTTTAACTATTTTGTTTCTGTTTATGGCGCATCTTATTTTGTCGATGGTTCCTTTCGGTTCTCTGAACTTAATATCAATGGCTCTGGAAACATTATTGTCCTGATAAGAAATTATATTCATATCAAGGCCTTTAAAAAAGAGTTCAATGTTTTTTTTAGTTTTTTCAGGACTTATTTCCATAAAGGGTTTGCTATGCAAATGGATAAATAGGAAAGGCTGTTCGGTTTTAGATTGATTTTTTGACTTTTTGTCGCCAATTGCGACAGCCTTTGGAACCGGAAGGGTTTTTGCGTTATTTTCAAAGGTTGGGATGGATGTGTCGAAGTCCTGAGACCTTAAATCATCGGCCATTGCGTCCCTAAAATCGGAAGGCGGCTTGGGTTTTACTTTTGTGAAAGTAAATACGCAGGCAGTTAGAATGAGAACAGAAAATGCTAAAGTTATTTCTTTATCCATAACCTCTCCACATATCTGTTAATGTGATTGAAATACCGCTGCGCCCACTTTATCGGCGAGCGATGGGTCATCTACAAAGGGATTTCTGTTGCTTTGATATTTTTCTATAAGATTATTTCGTCTTTTTTCATTTGCGTCGGGAGGATCTTGTTTGTGCCAGTTCAAAAACATTTCCACGCGGTTTTTCCAGAAGTCGTTGTAATTTATTCCACTACGAATACTTCTATCATAATAGCGGACTACAAAATAAAGCACGGCTCTGGCCACATCGCCTTTTGACTCATCACAAGGTTCAAATTTATTGTGGCTCTGCTTTGAACCGGCGGATGTGGAATAATCCGAGTTAGACACTATGTCAAAAGGATAGCGTGAACGCATGCTGTTTGGTTTGGTAAAAGTGGGTCGTAGGTGGTGGAGATCTGATTTCATCGGATATCTTTCATTGAAAGCTGACTGCGGCCAAATGTGTTCCGTATTTATTTCATCGTTATAGGTTCTATCTCCGTTGGCATCGCCGAGTTCATTATAATCGGCGCCGTTTCCGCTTGTGCCATTGGCGCATATAAGCGAGTAGAAAGTTATTATGCCGGGTCTTCCTTTACAGGTTATATTATCAGCCGTTGCGTACATGTACGATTTCGCATCGGTGTAAGCGGATTTTTCATCTTCAATCTTTGTTGAGTAGGCTGTGATATTATGAATATATTGAAAGAGTTTTTCGCCATAAAGATTGTCAGTGTTTTTCGTTGTTGAATTGGAAAATTCCGGAAAGGGTGTGGGAAATTCAATAACGATATCAGAGGGAGCGTTAATTTTAAGGGTGTCTAAAGCGGATGGTGATTGAGCCGCAATATTGCCGAATGTTGAAAGCAGTATTGCCGTTGATAAGATAAAAACAAGTTTTAAGTTTTTAAAGATTATCATAGTAAACGGTGATATGTATATATTACTTATCAATATGATTATTGTCAATAGACTATGGGCCTATATTGGCATAGGACTTTAGGCCTATCACATCTAAGACCTGGATTCTGTTTTTTTAAATATTTCTCAATGAACCGCTTCCTTAGTATTGAAATGATTTACGCAGACAAATCATTTCAACAATTTGGCAAAACTCTCCATTTAAATTAAAATATTTGTATTGATAAGGCTAGTGGGTTTTTAAGGAGAATTGAAAGATGAAATCTATGAGAAAATTTGTTGACCATAATTTTAGACATTTTAATGCCGCGGCTTTAAAAAACGCGAGCAGGGCTTATGTTGATTTTCTTAAAAAAGACGGAAAGATGTTTGTTACAATCGGCGGCGCTATGAGTACCGCCGAAATAGGCTTAAGTCTTGCCGAGATGATACGAAAAAATAAAGTTCATGCCATATCGTGCACGGGAGCCAATCTTGAAGAAGATATGTTCAATCTTGTGGCTCATGATTATTATAAACTTATTCCCAATTACCGTTATCTTTCCACCGCCGATGAAGTTAAGCTTTTAAAAGGGAAATATAATCGAGTTACAGATACTTGTATTCCCGAGGAAGAAGCCTTTAGGAGAGTGGAAAAACAGCTTATAACTTTATGGCAGGAGGCCGAGAAAACCGGTAAAAGGTATTTTCCTTATGAGTATATGTATCAGCTCATAAAAAAGGGGCTTGTGAAAAAATATTATCAGATAGACCCTAAAGACTCCTGGCTTGTGGCGGCGTGCAAAAAAAATATTCCGATATATACGCCCGGGGGGGAAGAATCCACCATTGGAAATGTTTTTGCCGCCAATATATTGAGGGGAAAGGTCAAATCGGCA
>DAOWCC010000040.1 GCA_030639665.1 Elusimicrobiota bacterium
CAGGTTTTGATTCCATTGAATATTTGTCCCCGCGTTTTGTTTATTATAATTAAAACTGCGGGGGTATAGCCCCCGCAGTTGATTTGGTTTTTGTCGTTTTTTATCCATCGCGCTTCTTGCTCCGCGGCGCAAAGCGCCACGGGGTGTTGCGCTATTTTTCTATTTCTTTGATCGTTTGACTTTAAAATAAGAGTCATTTTTCTGAGGTTTATTGCAGAGATAATGAGCTTTGCAGGTTTCAATGCAGGCTTCCGGCAATTTAAGCGCCATTCTGGTGTCACAGTCGGCATATTCTTCCGCCATATCATTAATCTTCTTTTTATTTTCAACGCTGATATTTACGAATGTTATGCCGTTCATAAATACTCCGCCTTTTTCCTTAACCCATGAAATGGTGCCTTTAACCGGCATATCGCCGAAGCCGCTGAGTTTAAGAACAATACTGAGTTCATTGGAATGAGGAGGTTCCATGAAAGTTATAAGCCGCATTCCGCCGGCCGAAAGATCCGACAATATAGCCGGTTGAGGAATCGCTTTGCCATCTTTAAGAGTGGCAAATTCAACTATAACGGGCTCAAGTATGCCATGCATAATGGGAAGTCTGACATGGTGCCTTCTTTCTTTGCTTATTTTGTGTTTCTTCATATTACCGCCTTTCCGTGTAATGTGTTTTTTTCGTTTTTAACTATCCGCGCCTTTTGTAATTCCCCCGGCTTGAACAGTTTATTAATTTTAACCTTGAAATTCGCCGAACTTCTGCCGTAATTTTTATCTTCAATCAATACCTCTTCTATCTTACCAATTCTTGAGTTGAAAATCTCTTTGGAATTCAATTTTATTGTTTCAAGCAGAATATCCAGTCTTTTCTTGAGAATTTCTTTCGGTATTAAATCTTCGCGCTTGCAATCTTTTTCCATTCTCGGCGAGTATTTAAAACAAAAAGCGAAACTGAATTTTCCTTCTTTAGCCAGTTTTAATGTTTCATTAAAATCCTTTTCAGTCTCTCCCGGATAGCCGACAATAAAATCGGTGGACACCGAAGTGTCTTTATCCGCCTTGCGCAGCGCGCCTATGATATCCAAATACCGTTTTTTTGTATAACCCCGTTTCATAAGCTTAAGAATTCTGTCCGAGCCCGATTGCGCGGGCAAATGAATATGGCGGGCTATTTTCGTATTTTGCTTAAACAATTTAAAAAAACTTTCCTTAAAAAAAAGCGGATGAGGGCTCATAAAACGGATTCTTTTAACCCCCTCGATTTTTGAAATAATTTCAAGCAGGTCCGTAAAATTTATTCTTTCGCCTTTATAAATTGAAGAATAAGAATTTACCGTTTGACCCAGTAATACCAATTCTCTCGCCCCGTTTTTAATTTTCATTTTAACTTCTTTAATAATTTTATCCGGCGCTATATCTTTAGCTTCGCCCCTGACCGAAGGCACTATGCAATAAGAACATTTAAGCGAACAGCCCCGCATTACGGTTATATAAGCCGTAATCGGAGAATTAAAAAGATTTGTTTCAGTCAATAGTTTGGGTTTTGTCGCTTTGCCGATTATATCGTTTAAAGCCGCGTCAAATTTATTTATGGATTTTGCGCCTATGGTCAGATTTACAAAAGGAAATTTTCTCAAGATACTTTTGTTTCCCAGTTTTTCAACCGCGCAGCCCGCCACAATTATTTTTCTTGAAGGTTTTAATTTCTTCCATTTTCTAAGGCGCCCTATCATGGATATGGCTTTGTCTTCCGCGAGCTGTCTGACTGTGCAGGTATTTAAAACCGCCGCATCAGCTTCCTTTAAATCCTGAGTGATTTCAAAATTCCTTTTTTTAAATGATGCGGCAATTAATTCAGAATCCGCTTCATTCATCTGACAGCCAAAAGTGTGAATATACACTTTCAATAATTTTTTATTTTTTTCGTGTATCATTATCAATTTTTCTTTCTTCTGTATCGTATAATTCCGGCTAATAATAACAATATACAAATAATTTGGCTTAGATATGGAAAGAGATATCCATATCTTACATAAAATGTTTTCCCTTCTAATAAAGGGATTTCATGTTCAATTACTCCAACTTTACCAAAACCCAATTGCGTCAAAATTTGTCCTTGAGGATTAATAACCATGGATATTCCCGAAGAAGCGGGTCTCAATAAAAAGCGCCCTGTTTCCACCGCCCTAAAAGGCATTATAGAGGCATGCTGAATATGTTGTGTCTTGCTCCAAGATAAAGCATCCATTGTTGGCGCTATCAATACCATGGCGCCCTTATTTGCAAGGTTTCGGGCGACATCAACATAATCATAGTCATAGCAAATGCCGACTCCCAAAATTCCCGAGGGAATTTTAAAAACAGGATAACCCGTTCCCGGTTTTCCGTCCGCGAAAAATTGAATCGGATGATGCTTTTGGAATTTTCCGATAAACTTTCCTTTCGGAGAATATATTAAGGCGATATTATTAAAAGGCATTTTTTCATCATCGGTAAATTCAATGCAACCGAATATCAAATAAGAATTAATCTTCTCAATAAAATTTAAAACCTTTTTTTCCGTTGAAGGATTCTGCAAAGGAGAATCCGGCATGGAGTATTCGGGAAAAACAACCAATGAATTGGGTTTTATTTTCGCTTTCAAACTTAATTCCATACATTTGTTAAAATTTCCTTCCGCTTGTATGCCATAAAAACGCATCTTCCCGGCGGTAATCGGTTTATCTTTAAACAATATCGGACAAATAATAAGCATTACCGGAAGCAATATGCCCATTGCCGCGATTAATCGCGTTTTCAAATCTTTGAACTTAAAAAATAATATCATTGCCGCGCTTACGCATAGAATCAAAGCCGAAACGCCGTAAACCCCGATATATTTCGCGGTCATCAATACAGGTTCATTATTATGCTGAGAATAGCCGAGAGATAACCAGCCGAATTTTAATTTCCATTGTTCCGATTTTAAAAACTCAATAGCTACCCATGTAAAAGGCGCGGAGATAAGAGCGATTTTATAATTGTAAAGCTTTTGAATGGCGCTAAAAATAACCCCGAAAATTCCCCAAAATACTGCCAAGATGCAAAATAATACTATGGAAAATGTATCAAACAATAAATAAAGCCAGAATAAAGCGATAGCATTTGAAATAAATCCCGCGATTAAACCCAGTCTTAAAGATACGGAAAATGATTTGTTTTCAAGAATAATTAAGAGAGGAATAAGAGCGAAGAAGGCAAATACGGAAAAATCATAAGGAGGCATCGATAATACAAGAAGACAAGAGCCGAGAAATACGGCCAAAAATTCTTTAAGTGTAAATCCGAAATTAAAAAAAGTCTTTATTGCATTTTTCATATTTCAATATCAGTTTCTCTTTCTGCTTTTTCTTTAATCGCTTTATCGCCGCTTCTTTTTTCATCGCGCATCTGAGATATTTATAATCTTGATGCCATGCAAGTTTGACCGGTAATCTTCCCCTCAAGCATTTTGAACCTTTGCCCAGATTATGAGTTTTAATTCTTTTCTCCAAATCATTGGTATAGCCCGCGTAAAGCGCGCCGTCCGAACATTTAAGAATATAAGCGACAAAATGTCCGCTTTTAACTCTCTTCATTAGAAGGTTATAATTTTATCGCTTTCTTTGATAATTTCATACATATCTTTCATGGTTGAAAGAGGGCACATTTCAGAGTCTTTTTGGTCTCTTGATTTAATACAGCTTCCGCAGGCGTAAATCTTGCCGCCCGATTGCGTGAATTTTTCAGCTTGCTTAACAGTATTAAATTTATCACTGCTGACGCGCTGATATTCGACTCCCTTGCCCATAAAGAAAATTTTAACTTCATCTTTTTGATTAAGAGCAAAGTTCGCGTAGCGGATTGCGTTCCAGCAAGTTTCTGCGTCATTGCTTGAAATAATTATGCCTATCTTCATTTTTTTGTTTTTGCTTTAACTTTTTTTGTTTTGCTGCTTTTCGCAATGGGCGGATGCATTACTTCTTTTACATATTTTGGAAGATGATTTAAGCCGCTATTGGCTATTTTCATAACTATGGGCGCTAATTGAAGGCTGTATCTTTTGGTAATGTTCACAGGGTCAAGTCCGGGCCAGCCCCAGCATGAAGTATGAATAACTCCGTCTATTTCATAAGAGATATCAGCAAGTGAAGTGGGGTGCATGGTTTCTATTGGAGATTGTCCGGCGGGATTGGAAATTAAATCGCATATTACCGCGCCTTTTTTGAAAAGTTTCAACATATCTTTAGTAATGATAAGTTCTTTTCCTCTCAAATGATGCGGCCAGTTAATGGCGTTCACCAGAATATCCGTTCCGGTAATATGTTCTTCCATTTTCTTAAAAAATCTTTTATTCAGTATCGTTATTTTCGCGAATTTTCTGGCGGCGCATTGTATCGCTCCATAAGCGACATTGCCATGACCCATAATTTTAACCACGCATTTAGCCGGATCTTTTCCGGCAAGTTCAAAACCTTTTTGCATGCCGAGATAGCCTGTTTGATGTAAAGATTCCACTCTGCGTTCTCCCACCGCATTTCGAACTTTATCCATGGGAACGCCGATTAATTTATATTTTTCCAAAAGTTCGCGTAATTCGGGATTTCCGCCCAAATGCATCATAGACAATATTAAAGATCCCGGTCTCATCTTGGATAAATCTTCTTCGTTTGGCTCTTTAAGTCTTACAACAAAGGGACAGGAATAAACCTGTTCAGCGTCGGTAATTTTAGCTCCTATATCCACATATTCGCTGTCTTTAATCCCCACGCCAAGGCCCGCTCCTTGCTCAACAAAAACATTATGGTATAAAGCGATTTTCTTTAATTCTTTCGGCCTGATGACAACTCTTTTTTCTTCAGGTCTATTTTCTTTAGCGATGCCTATATTCATGGTTGATTTCCTTTACTGTGGTTTATCGTATTTCTTCATTATATTTAGTATACCAGAAATACACCGGTTTTTATAGTTCCAGAGAGTTAAGAATCATTTAGGCTTTGAAAAAGAATTACCTTAACACTTGGAATCTCGGATTTAAAATGAGTTCAAGGCGCAACGAATGAGCAGGCTTTACGCCTGTGAATAAGGAGCAACGAAGAAATCAATAAAATATGAGCTTCCCCATAGCAATTATGCTATGGGGCTGGCTGATTTTCGGCTACAACTTCGTCACACTGCAAGATAGCAAAGCGAGAACTTGTGTCCATAGCGGTCCTTTGAAAATACAGTCCACCCATCGCTTATGGCGCCATAGCGCCACGCGCGCTTCGTTTCTCGTTTCGTTCGAAAATCAATCAGCCAAGTGTCAAGGTAATTCTTTTTCAAAGCCTTAGCGGAATTATTGAATTTTTAAGCGCTGATGTTCTGATATTCAACTTTTTTTCTTAATCGTTTTTATTTTAGGCGGATGCATTACCTCTTGGACATCTTTTGGAACTTCGGCAAAACCTTCATCGGCTATTTTTTTAATTATGGGCGCTATTTGAAGGCTATATCTTTTGGTAATATTTACCGGATCAAGTCCGGGCCAGCCCCAGCAGGAAGTGTGAATAATGCCGTCCACCTCATAAGATATATCCGATAGCGAGGTGGGGCGCATGGTTTTTATCGGAGATTGTCCTTTGGGATTGGAAATCAAGTCGCATATGACGGCATTTTTTTTGAAAAGTTTAAGCATGCCTCTTGTAATGATAAACTCCTTACCCCGCAAGTGATGCGGCCAGTTAATGGCATTTACCAGAATATCCGTTCCAGGAATATGTTCTTCCATCTTTTTGAAATCTTTTATAGTCAGAATCTTTATGCTCTTAGCCGATTTGTCTCCCGCACAATGTATGGCGCCATAGGCAAGATTGCCAAAACCCATAATTTTAACCCGGCATTTTGACGGATCTTTCCCCCAAAGCTCAAAGCCTTTTTCCATGCCGAGATAGCCTGTTTGATGCAAGGCTTCCACTTTGCGCCGTCCAAGAACATCAGGAATTTTATCCAGAGGAATGCCAATTAATTTATATTTTTCCAAAAGTCTTCGCAATCCGGGATTTCCGCCCAGATGCATCATGCTCATTATAAAAGAGCCGGGCTTCATCATCTTCAATTCTTTTTCCACGGGCTCTTTAAGCCTTACAACCAAAGGGCAAGAATAAATTTTGTTTTTTGAAACAATTTTGGCGCCTATAGTCTTATATTCGCTATCTTTAATTCCCACTCCCGCGCCAGCGCTCCGTTCAACAAAAATATTATGTTCTAAGGCTATTTCCTTAAGTTCATTAGGCCTGATGACCACTCTTTTTTCTTCAGGTCTATTTTCTTTAGCGATGCCTATATTCATATTGGATTTTCCTCGCGACGCATTTTAAACGGCTTATCATTCAGTATATCAGAAATACATTGTTTTTAACAATTTCCAAAGAAATAAAAGTCATCTTATTGGTCGTAAAATGAAAGAACGCGTCCGAAATAATTCGAACGCGTTCCCATTGGAGGCTTATTAGGGTAACCCTCTTTTTACGGAAATATTCCTCTGTCTTTGTAAATGGTCTCAATACGGCTTAGAGCTACTATATAAGCCGCTATTCTCCAATTACATTTATGTTTCTCCGCCATTTTCTGGACTTTTTTATATCCGTGGAGAATTTTCTTACTGAGTTTTTCATCCACTTGTTCCAGTTCCCAGGCTTCACTGCGCTTATTTTGCAGCCATTCAAAATAGCTGACTATAACACCTCCGGCATTGCATAAGATATCGGGAATCAAGTGAATTCCTCTTTCTTCAAGTATTTTATCACCGGCTAAGTCCGTCGGTCCGTTTGCTCCTTCAGCGACGAGTTTTACATTAAGCAAGTGAGCGGTTTCTTCATTTATTTGTTTTTCCAAAGCGGCGGGAATAAAAATATCCGCCCTCGTTCTCAAGAAGTCTTCATGGCTTATCGGCTCGGAATTTTCAAAACCTTTTACACCTCCGGTTTTTTGAACATATTCTGAAAGTTCATCGGCGTCAAATCCGTTGGCATTGAATATGGCTCCCGTCATATCTTCAACGGCGACCAAATTTGAGCCGTGTTTTTTCAATAATTTGGCGGCCCATGATCCTACATTTCCAAAACCTTGAACCATATAGCTTGCCTTTGAAAGATCGAAGTTTGTATCTTTCGCCCATTGCTCTATAAGAAACACCACGCCCTGTCCCGTAGCTTTATCTCTTCCCAAACTGCCTCCCAAATCGATGGGTTTGCCTGTAATTACATGAAAGCAATGTTGGCGGTTATTTGGAGATGTTGTGGAAACATATGTATCCACCATCCAGCCCATTATCTGAGCATTGGTATTTACATCAGGAGCCGGTATGTCATATTCCGGACCTATATTGGCGCCAAGAGCGAATATGAATCTTCTGGATATTTTTTCAATTTCTCTTTTGCTGTATTTTGAAGGATCAATTTCCACGCCGCCTTTTGCTCCTCCAAACGGAATGCCCACAATTGCCGATTTCCAGGTCATCCATGTGGCCAATGAGCGCATTTCGTCTATATCCACATCATGATGAAATCTAAGACCGCCTTTATACGGGCCGGCCGCGTTATTATGTTGTACTCTATAGCCGGTAAACATTTCCGTTCTTCCGTCATCCATTTTTACCGGAAAATTGACAACTATTTCATTTGTTGTTTTTTCCAATATTTTGCTTATATCCTTGTCCAGCGACATTATTTTCGCTGCCGTATCGAATTGTTTTTTTACATTTTCATATAGACTTATTTCTTCCGCATTTTTAGATAAAGTTTTACTCATGGGTGTTCCTCCTAATGTTGTCGAATAATTTCTTATTCGTATTCATTGCAATGCCAAATTACCGATGAAGGACTTGTAAGCGCGCAATCAAGCCTTTTAGTACAGTTTTTGCAAAGTCCGGTATAAGCTTCTTTTTTAGATTCTTTTTCGGCGCGGCTTTGTTCTCCCGCGTTTTTTTTGTTTGCGGTTTTTGGAAATTCAAATTCTTCGCATTGATGAACGGGTTTATTGTTCTCTTTTTTAAGTGAACAATTGTCTTCAAACTTACATGTCATACACAAACCGGTATAAGGTATTCCCGGTTCTTTTGTTTTTTTTAGCATTTTTATCCTCCATTTATTTGTCCGTCACTAACTTAAGTAGCACCAACTTTGCCAAAATAAAAAAAAGGTGATTTTCAAGCGCGCATAGCGGAGAATTTAGAGAAAATTGTCAATGAAGAATTTAAAATAACGGATTAAAAGATATTGGAAATTAAAAAAGAGGGAATAATAAAATAGTGGGTAAAAAATACCCATTGGGCGTTTTTTACCCACTATTGAGGATGCTTTGGCTTATTTGTTTTTTGTGGAAATATATTCCAAATGCTTTCGCAAAGTTTTTCTGTCTATGCCCAATATTTTGCTTGCTTTGCTTTTATTGCCGGCAACATTTTCAAGCACTTGCAAAACATGTTCAGAAATAACTTCTTGAAGATTCTTTTTGGGATTATTTTTTGAAAATGCCGAAAAATGAAGAAGACTTGGAAGGTCGACAGTATCAACCTTGCCGCTATCGTTCATAACAACTATTTGATTTATTATATTTTCCAATTCTCTTACATTTCCGGGCCAATTATAGTTTCGTAAAATATTCAAGGCTTTATCGGAAAATTTTACCGCCGGTTTTCCCAATTCTTTGGCAAATTTCTCGGTAAAATGATTTATCAACAAAAAGATATCATCTCCCCTGTCTCTAAGCGGCGGCAATTTTATATTTATAACATTTAATCTGAAATACAGATCTTCTCTAAAAGTTCCATTCTCAATGGCAGTGGATAAAACTTTATTTGTGGCCGCTACAATTCGAGTATTTATTTTTTGAGACTTTCTCGAACCAACCATATAAATCTCTTTATCCTGAAGAACTCTAAGCAGTTTAACTTGCATGGATAAAGGCGTTTCGGCTATTTCATCTAAAAAAATTGTTCCCTCATCGGCGGTTTGGAAAAAACCGGCTCTGGTTTCATAAGCGTTGGTAAATGAACCTTTAAGATGTCCAAAAAGTTCACTCTCTATAAGTTCTTGAGGAATACCAGCGCAATGAACGGGAATAAAAGCGCAAGACATTCTGGAGCTATTATAATGAACCGCTCTGGCAACAAGTTCTTTGCCCGTTCCGCTTTCACCCGTAATGAGGACAGTCGCTGATGACGAAGCGCTTTTGATTATTTTTGAATAAACGCTTTGCATGCAAGCTGATTCTCCTATTAATCCCGCCATATCCAATTTTTTTTGCTTCTCTCCCGAGCGTCGCCTGAATTTAAGATTTTTCAATATTCTTGCAACAGTCGTAAATAATTCTTCGTCGGTAAAAGGTTTCGCCAAAAATTCTTCAGAGCCGGCTTTTATCGCCTGCACGGCTCCCGGTATGGTGGCATAGCCCGTAATCATCATTATCGCTATATTTTTAAAATTTTCCTTAACATGCCTTATAAGGCTTAAACCGTCAACTTTCGGCATTTTAAGATCCGTTATCAATAAATCAATGGATGTGTTTGCCAAAATACTTACGGCATTTTGAGCGCTTGAAGCCGTGAAAACCGTGTATTTTTTACTTTTCAAATTTCTCTTTATCAATTCCCGCGTATCGGATGAATCATCAACTACCAAGATGGTTTCTTTTTTTTGGTTCGGCATTTTATTTGCTCCCGATTGAATTTAAAGGAAGAAAAATTTCAAAAGTTGTTCCTTTTTGTTCATTGTTCTTAAAAATAATAAATCCATTATGCGCGGTAATTATCTCATTTGACACGGCTAAGCCGAGTCCCGTTCCCTCTCCAACGGCTTTTGTCGTAAAAAACGGAGTGAATATTTTCTTTTTTACTTTTTCACTTATCCCCGTTCCCGTATCTTCAATAGATATAACCGCGTGTTTATTTTTTAAACCGGTGCGTATTTTTAATTTTCCTCCATGAGGCATCGCTTGAATGGCATTTGCTATCAAATTTATCAGAACCTGCTTTAATTGTATTGGAACGCAGTGGATATGCGGGATTTTAGAGTTCAGTGAATATGTTAATTCAATGTTTTCTTTCGCGCACCGTGATTCAAAAAAATAAATACTTTCATCAACAAGCAGATTAATGTCAATTTCCATTTTTGCCGATGGCGTCAATCTTGAAAATAAAAGCAGTCTTTTAATCACTTCTCTGGCGTGCAAAGAAGCATTTTCTATTTTATCCAGGTCTCCCTCAATGTCCTTTGAAATTGGTTTTGATTTTTTCGCCAGCTGAGCGTAGCCCAATATATTTGCCAGAGGTTCATTTAACTCATGCGCTATGCTTGAAACGAATTGGCCTATTGTGGCCAATCGGTCGGCGTGTCTTAGTTTTTCCTGCAAAGATAAACGATCTTGCTCAATATCTTTTCTTTCAATAATGAAAGCTATTTGTCTTGTAATAATTTCCAGCAGATTTTTTTCCTCTTTCAAAAACGGGCCTTCATCGGATTTTGGCATGGATTTGGTATAGCCCACTTCAACTTTTCCGCGTGTTTTTCCGTTTATTATAAGAAGAGAATCTTGCTTTTGTTTGCATTTTTCAAAATTTTCAGTATTGTGGTAAAAACCATCAAGAGTGATTTCAGCGACCGCGATATTATTATGTTGCCAAGCTAAGGGAATAAATTCCACAAATTCCTGTAATATTCTATTTAAGGATTTGGTTCCGTCTCCCGCTATTTGATTTATTTTCTGAAGGCAGGATAATTCTTTCACCCTTTCGCGCAATTTGGATTGTGTTTGCCAATTATGTATGCCAACACCCATTATTTGGGCTGTATTTTCAAATATGTCCATATTTATCGTATTAAAGAAATTTTTCGAAAGGCCGCCGATTTCCAAAATGCCCGCGCAATTTTTTCCCGATAATACCGGTATAATCGCCAGAGATTTGAATTTGGTTTTTAAATAAATATTTTTGTCTTTTGAGTTGCCGCGCGTGATTTTAATCGGTTTTGAAGTGTCATTTGTCCAAAAGCTTCCGACTTGAGTGAAGTTTGGCAAATCGGGTTCTATATGCGCCCAGAATATTTTTTCCATCAATTGTTCAAGGGAAGAAAAAGATTTTTTCGTTTCCTTGAACGCGTGTTTATATTGAAGTATTTCAAATTTTTTATTTATATATTGCGAAACAATTTTTTTGGTATGCGGCATGGCTTCGCTTGCCATATAAAGTTTTAAGTTGTTTGCTTTGGAGAAAATTATAAGTGATTTCAAAATTTCTTCCAAAAAATTGTCATTGGCCAGAGCCGCGTGGCGGAACATTTTATGGAATATATGTGAGGGAGGTTTTTTAAAATTTGAAAATTTTGTGGTATGGGAAAGCATAAAATCATTCTACAATAATATGCGCATTAATTGCTTTAAGGCGCGTTGAAGAATGTTCAGCTCGTTATTAATTTGGCGGATTTTTACCCGCGCCGATTTTTAGACGCGGGTAAATTTAAGGAATTTATCTTTCTTCTCAGCAATTCCCAATTTAGGCCGGGCGAGCTTTATTTGTTTACGGTAGCGGATAAAAGGGATTCAATTGCTGATTCCAATTCTTCCGAGGAAGGCACTCCCGTCGCTTGATTTTCCACCTTGCCGTTATTGAAATAGATTATTGTAGGTATGCTCATTATCTGATAGTCGGAAGCCGTTTGCGGGGAGTCATCCACATTCACTTTGCAAACCTTAATCTTGCCGTCATATTTATCAGCTACTTGTTCAATGATGGGTCCAAGTACCTTGCAGGGCATGCACCACGACGCCCAAAAATCCACAAGAACCGGCTCCTCATTTTCCAAAACTTCCTTTTTGAAATTATCATCTTTTATATTGTGTATCATCATTCCTCCTGTGATATTTTAAAATCATATCTTTAAGTGAAAAAGTTTCCCCTTTGCATACCACGGGGCATTTAGCTATAAAAAGAAAAAATATTTCTCTATTGGCGTTTGAAAGCGCCTCATAATTTCCCTGGCCTTTGCTTATGACCATATCGGCCGAGCGGTAGATTTTCATGAATTCTTTAGAGCAGAATTTTAATACCGTGCCGGGAGCGTCACTGCCGCTTGAAACTATTTCGGCCAAATCGCAAAGCCCCGATTCTTCGGCGTCCTCAAATAAAGCGTCATTTAAAACGGGCTTGTCTTTCACCGCGTAAATTATTTTCTTTCCTTTATGTTTCGCCAGTATCTCCTCAATCAAGATTCTGTCAAAAACGGTTTCCCCCGCGTTATCTCCCAGATAAAGAATATCTTTACATTTTTTTAATTTCTTTTCAAAAGCCTTAAATTGGAAAAACTTGTTTTGTTGCTTATCCGCGGCTTCATGTTTTTTAATTATGGAAAGCAATTCTCTTTTTATATTTAAATTGGCCTTAACGCCAAAATCTATTATATTGCCCGCTATCGCGAGTTCCACGGCCTTTAAAAGAGGCTTCTCGGATGATTTAACCAATTTCTTTAATTTGGGATAAATCGCGAGAGACAATTCATTGCTTTTCTTTTTCTCGGCGGCATAAGGATCTTTTTTCGGCGAGTATTTATTTACCAGCGAATATATTGTTCTGCCCATTTCGGGAGGAGAACAATTAAGCGAGAATTTAGGAATTTCTTTTGAAAGCCGCATCAGAATTTCTTTTTGCGTTTTCGGGCTTGAGCCCGCGAGTTTGGCCGCGTGGAGCGCCTGCTTAAAAAAACAAGGTATGCATTCAAGATAAGTTTTCATAATTTTAAAAGTGTCCTGGAGTCAAAGTGTCTTTGGGTCAGAAAGTCATTTGAGTTCATGTTTTTGCCTTTTTTAGTTTTAACTGTTTAGCTGCCAAGCTGTCTCGCTGTCGAGCTGTTTTTTATATCTTACCTCTTCTAATAAGCGTGCCTTCATCACTAAAAGATTTAACCATTTTTCTTTCGGCCTTATAAACGGAAACAATATTTTGTCCTTTAAAATATTCAGCTATTTCATTTAATTCCTTCCTGTTTACGGGCTTGGCCCCGCAAGGCCTTAAAGGCGTATTCAATTGCGTTTCATCGGGATTAATGTCCTTAGCTACTTTAGCTATTTGTTTGGCGTATTTTTTATTTTCGGTCGTGAACATTATTTGAAGGGCGAGTTTTCCCTTAAAAACTTTCTTAAAGCTTTTGATGGCGGCAATTATCGCTTTTAATTTTAAGTTTTTAACGGGCTTGTCCATCTTCTCAAATATCTTTTGATTTGAAGCGTCCAGTTTGGCTATTACAAAATCAGCGTTCATAAGATCGGCTCTGACATCCTTTCTGTTTAAAACCGAGGAATTGGTCAGAACCGCCACTTTCTCTTTTCTTACTCTCTTTACGGCTTTTATCAATTCGCCGAGATTTTTAGCCAAAGTGGGTTCGCCCATGCCGGAAAAGGTTATATAATCTATTTTCGCTTTTGGCAGAGATTTTATTTCTTTCAGTATTTCGCTTTTCTTAACAAAAACTTCCCGTCGGGATGTTAGCTTCAATGTTTTTCCCACTTGGCAATAAATGCAATCAAAACTGCAGGTTTTTCTTCTTCCTGAAATAGGGTCGACTCCCAAAGAGCTTCCCAGCCGCCATGAAGGCACGGGGCCGAATATATATTTACATTTTTTTGTCATTTCAAATCCTCTTTCACTTCAAAAATATAATTTCAGTTTGGTGCCCAGTATATTTACGGATGTCCATTTATTATCGCTTTTGGTTTTTTGCAGCGCGTAATAAATTTCCGCTTTAAACTTGTCAAACGGAGCGAGATTAAATCCTGCGAAAATGCTGTTTCGATTAAG
>DAOWCC010000223.1 GCA_030639665.1 Elusimicrobiota bacterium
ATTTCGGAAATTATTGAAAAATCTTCAAATATCGGAACCGCTAAACTCGGTATAAAACTTGGCATTAAAAATCTATATTTTTTCGCGCGCGCTTTCGGCTTCGGCGCAAAAACAGGCTTGGGAATTAACGGAGAATCCTCCGGTATCATGCGAACAATGAAGAAATACAAACCTATAGACCTTGCGGTAGGCTCTTATGGCCACGGAATAAGCGTAACACCGCTCCAACTTATAACGGCCTTTTCGGCAATAGCCAATAAGGGCGTTTTGATGCAGCCCCAAATAATTAAAAAAATATCAAATTTTCAGAAAGAAGACGCCTTTAAAAGCAAACCCGTAAAAGTGCGCAGCGCCATCAGCCCTAAAACCGCTAAGACCGTTACCGAAGTATTAAAGAATGTTGTGGAAAAAGGCACGGGATTATCAGCGCGTATAGAAAATTATCCGATAGCCGGCAAAACCGGCACCACAAAAAAAATAGACCCCGTTACACGGAAGTATCTGACAAATATTAATATCACATCTTTTTGTGGCTTCTTTCCGGTGGATGAACCCCAATATACCATGCTGGTAATATTGGACCATCCCAAAAAATATGTTTACGCGTCCGAAACCGCAGCGCCGGCCTTCCGCGACATAGCAAAAAAAATAATAGTTCTAAAAGGAATTATGCCTACCCCTTCGGAGTAGGCAGGCAATACGACGATTAGGCAATATGGCAATAAGGAACATCGAAAAATGGGAGAATAATGAACAATATTAATAAATTTTTTCTTTCGCCGTGTACAAAAGAAAATTTACCGTTAGAATTTCAAATTTCCGGTGAACGTTCTACATTACATTTATTACGTCGTGACTTGGAACATTTATATCAAAAAGAGACCGAATTCTTATTGGATGACACTAAACTTTGTGCTCCTTGTCTTGCGGCAATAGGAATTTTAACCGGAATAGATTTATTAAGCAAATTTTATTCAAATGGAAAAGGGGGAAAGAGATTTAAAGATTTTCTTATTAAGATAGGAAATATAAGTGAACCAAAAGCTAACTTTATGTGGAAATTTAGAAATGCGTTGGAACATTCCTATTCGTTATACATTGATCCAGAAAGCAAAAAAAATATCACAATATTAACAACCCCAAACACCACTTGGCATGAAGAATGCGATAAGAGTCACAATGTATTTTTGGGGGAACTTAAAAGACTATTTCTACAGCTAATTGACAAATATAAAAAATATTTGGAGACCGACACCTCCAGGGAGCTAACATTTAACGATAGGTATAAAAAATTTGGCAGATTCGTAATAAAATGAATTTGATACTAATTAACTGCGACTTTATATTTTTTGTTTTTAGGTGCTTTTTATTGAAATTTCCTTATGTCGGTGTGGGTCCGCCCTTTCGGGCGAGATCTCGCCAATGGCAGTTTGTCAATGGCGGATAATTCGGATGTATCTTAAGTAGGGCGGGATACTCAGCATAAGCTTAGCGAAAAAAAGAAAAGGAAGACTGTAAGTTTGTAAGGGAGCGATTTCTGAGGTTTAGCCTTGGAAGCAAGATTTATAAGGGGATTTCACCGAAACGACGAGGATGTCTGAGTTAAAAAACATTGCTTTTTTTACGAGTTCCGCAGTCGCCGAATAAATTGAAGCGAGCAACGGCGTTTAAAACCTCTGCATGAGCGAGTCTGCAAACTTATAGGCTTCTATCATATAATACCAGCATTAGCGAGTTTCTCTTATTTATACTTATATTAAAATTATATAATTATCACTAATATATGAAAGTGACAAAACTTTTTGAAAATACGGACGCAAAAATATTCGGCAATAAAAATGCCGAAATATCTCATATTTCAAATGATTCCAGAGATATCAAAAAGAACTCCGTCTTTTTCGCCATAAGCGGCGCAAATACCGATGGTAATATCTATATCAATCAAGCTCTAAAAAACGGAGCCAGCGCCATCGTAAGTGAAAAGAAACCGATTAAAAATTTAGAATCAAAAACAGCCTGGATAAAAACTTCCGATATATTAAAAACCCTTTCAACGGCAAGTTCAAAATTTTACGGCAAACCCTCCAAAAAACTTAAAATAATAGGCTTAACCGGAACAAACGGAAAAACAACCGCAAGCTATATCCTCGAGGCCATTTATAAACAAGCTAAAATTAAAACCGGCATAGTAGGAACAATCAGCCATAGAATAAACAACAAAACAATTTTAAAAGCCGCCAATACCACTCCTTTCTCTCATCAACTCCAATCATTACTCTGCACAATGCTGGATAAAAAAGTAAAAACAACAATAATGGAAGTGTCCTCCCATTCTCTTTCTCTTAATCGAGTAAATGATATTGAATTTGACCGCGCCGTCTTCACCAATTTTCAAAGAGATCATCTGGACTTCCATAAAAACAGAAAAAACTATTTTAACGCGAAACTTAAGCTTTTTGATTTTTTATCAAAATCACCAAAGAAGGGGAAGGTCGCGATAATAAATATTGACGATATAAAAGCGCCCGATATATTAAACCAATTCAAAAACAAATTAAATTTCCTCACTTATGGCATTGATAATAAAGCTGATTTCTCGGCAAGTAATATTCGCTTTCTTAAAAATAAAACTTTTTTTAAGCTTTCCTATCCCAAAGGGGAAAAGGAAGTAAGACTGAATTTATTGGGCAGTCATAATATTTATAATGCTCTTTGCGCGGCGGCAACAGCTTATTCTCTCAATATAGGCATTTCCGCCATTATTAAAGGACTTGAAAATATTAAAAATGTTCCGGGCAGACTTGAAAAAATATCTTCAAATCAAAATTTTGATGTTTTTGTGGATTACGCGCATACGGACGCGGCGCTTGAAAATGTGCTCACTAATCTCGTAAATCTTCCGCATAGACGCATGATAACCGTCTTTGGCTGTGGCGGAGACAG
>DAOWCC010000189.1 GCA_030639665.1 Elusimicrobiota bacterium
AGTTCTAACCCTTGCCGCTACAGGCTCTGAAATGAACGCGGGCTGCGTGATTACAAAACAAGAAACAAAACAAAAATTCTCAGCCCATTCGCCGCATCTGTTTCCAAAAGCTTCCATGCTTGACCCTGAAAACACATTAAGCGTATCAAAAGAATATACGGCCTACGGAGTTATAGACGCCTTAAGCCATGTCTTTGAAGGTTATTTCAGCACAGAAAACGATTCCGCCTTCATTACAGATGAAATATGCGAGGGCCTTTGCAGAACGCTTATCAAATCAATGGACATCCTTCAGGAAGACCCTTCAAACTATGAGGCAAGAGCCAATATTATGTGGTCGGCAACTCTGGCTTTAAACAGCCTTCAAAGATTAGGCTATAAAAACACTGAGTTTATAAACCATGCTATAGAACATTCTTTAAGCGCCATTTATGATATTCCCCACGGAGCGGGACTTTCAATTATAATACCGGGCTATCTTAAATTCAATTTACAAAAAGGCAATTTTAAACGAATCGTCCAATTTGGAAAGAATGTTTTAAATATAAACGGGAAAGATGATAAAACGATTGCCAAAGAAACAATAGGAACTCTTAAAAAATGGTTTTCAAAAATAGGCGCGCCCATAACTTTGGCTGAAGTTAATATTCCCGAGAAAGATATTCCCGGAATAACTGAAAATGCCATGGAATTGATAAATTTATGGGGAATGAGTTACGCTAAAAAAAGCGTGGAAGAAATCCTTTTACTGTCAAAATAATTTTAGAGCTGAATAGATTATGAACGGGGTCCTGCCGCCAATTCGCTTTTCGGCTTCCTTCACTTCACCCATCCTCTGCTAAGCCCTGCAGGATAGTCTTGCAAGTTCACCTTTCGTTGCAGGACCTCAAAGCTAGAATTAGCGTCACCCCGTAAAAGTATTTTTCTGCTTTTTTAAACAAATATATCCACGCCCTTTTCTTAATACTCCCTGAATTACCCACCCTTTAAAACCAAATAAGGAAACTCCTTATTTTCGGTCGGGCAGTTCAGATTCATCATAAATGGATATAGGACTTTCCTTATATCGGACGGGGGTAATTCAAGTTATAAATTGGGCGGGTTATTTACACAATAAATAGATTGAGGCAAAGGTTTGTGACGAACGACTTTGGGTTTTTGGCTAAAGACTGAAGTGTATCTCTCTGAGACAGCGAGGATGTCTGAAAACAAAAACATTGTCTTTTGTTTAAGTTCCGGAGCTGACGAAAGTCTGAAAGCCACTATTAAGTAAAACCCGCCAGGAGTGAGCGCAAAACTTTGCATTAATCTCTCATTCTATAGAGAATTTACCTGCTCTCAATATATTCTCCATAAACCTTGACGGCTCTGTCGGCTGAACGGAATACCGGTAAACCCAAACTCATGGCATAATCGCAATAGGGATCATAAAGAGAACCTGAAGCCACGCAGAAAATAACGGGCTTTTGCAGTCTTTTCATTTCCATTGAAACAACTTTAAGAAAGGACTTTTCCATATCGTCCCGCCATAGGTGGGACTTGGGAAAAGTGTTCATTTGAGGGGTAAGCGGAATCATTGAAAGCAGAATGCCGCCGAAATCATCTGACTTTAAAGCTTTTAAAACCACTTCGCCTATGGCGTCATCGGATGCCATCGGCGTTATATCCATAGGATTTTTAAAATCCACTATGCTGTCCAATTTAAATTTCTTTAATATCTTATCCATGTCTCCGCCGATATTTTTATCCTTCACCTCGGCGGTAAGAAGACCCTTGATATTATCGGCCATACCGGCGGTTTCAAAACCGGCATTGCTGATAAAAAAGGTATTGGGTGATTTTGGGGAAAAACTTGAAAAATGACAGACCATAAGAGCTAGCTCTGAAAAGTCGTCAAAATTATCGGCGATAATGGCTCCGGCTTTTTTAAGTATAAGCATTGTAACCAGATAATCTCCGGCAATGGAGGCGGTGTGGCCCATAACCGCTTTTTGCCCTATAGCGGTGCGGCCGGCTTTATAAATAATTACCGTCTTTCCGTTCTTGCGGGCTTTTTCTATGGCTTTGGCAAGCAAGATGCCATCCATGGATTTAAAACCCTCTATATAAACAAGCAATACTTTAATATCCTTTTCTTCGCTTAAAGCTTCAACATAGTCCACAACCGTAATATCCTGCTGATTGCCGACGGTAACGCTATAGACGGGTTTAAGCCATGACATTTTGCTTAAGGCGGAAATAACAAAAGCGCCGCTCTGGCTTACAAAAGCCGTCTTGGCTATATTGGCATTTTCTTTAAGGGGATAATCGAGTTTATATTCGGGAATAAACAATGTGTTAACTTTGGCGTTTTGAAGAACTATGCCGAGAGAGTTCCCGCCGCTTAAAACAAAATCGGGATTTTTAAGTTTGGCTTCTTTGATTATTTTTACCACATTTTCAGCCATATTTTCACTGCCCTCTTTTTCGCCCATACCGCCGGAAATAAGAACAATGCCGTTTACTTTTAGAGAATCTCCCGCTTGTTTAAGCACATCGGGAACATAAGGGGAGGGAACGGCCACCACGCACATATCAATTGTTTCAGGCAATTTCTTCATATCGCCGTAACATTTGACGCCGTCTATTTCGCCGTCAAAATCTTTGATGATGTAAATATGTTTTTTATCAAAACCGGCTGAAATGACATTTTTTAAAATTATCCTGGCCATATTCATTTTCTTTTCGCTCACGCCCACAACAGCCACGCTCTTGGGATTAAGCAAACCGGCAATGCCTTTTTTGGACGGTTTTAATCTTTCATCTTTTTTAGCTTTGCCAAATCTTAAAACGCCGTCCAAAGCTACCAGACTTCCTTTGGAAACGCAGAGGGGATTTACTTCAAATTCATTTATGGCCCACTTGGAAGAGCCGTTATCTGAAAAATATTTCATGATATAGGCGAAATTTTCAAACCATTTTAATATCTCGTCGTCGGCGCATAATCTTTTGCCGCCGCGCACCTTTCCGGCGCAATAACGCCATATCCATGATGCAGATAAAAACTCTTCCCAAACGCCTCTATTGTAAGCGAGAGAAACGGGCATAATGGCGGGAACAAGTCCGGTTTTTAAAGACTTGGTTAAATCTTCGGCATTCGTGCCGCCCACTCCAAAACTTATAATGGGGCCGAAAGACGCGTCGCCTCTGGCGCCTATCATTAATTCCTCGCCGAGAGAAAATGAAGCGTGTTCAATAAATTCGCATATCATTATGCCTTCAATTTTAGGGAATTTTTTAACCATTAACGATAAGGTTTTCTCAATTTCATTTGAGTTTGCCTCGACAATTTTTACGCCGCCGGATTCTGTTTTATGCAGGGTTTTTGAAGAGACTATTTTTATGACAATCTTCGAAGATTTTATTTTAGACAAGGTTTCGGCAGAGGCTTTCTCGGGATTTATATCTTCCACTTTGTAAAAAAGAAATTCAGGAACTTTCAAATCCATAATGCGCAATATTTCATAAACTTCAATTTCAGTTAATGATTTTCTTTTCTCAAGTCCCGCTTTGTCTAAAATGGCTTCTATTTTAAATATGTCTTTCATGGTTTTTGCCTCCGGCAAAAAGGTTTCAGGTTTCAGATCTCAGGTTTCAGGGTACATATCACCAGTGATAGCACAAAACTCTGACTTCCAACACTAAAATTTCAAATTCTAAATTTTTTCTTCTCTTTGCCATTATTTTATTTAAAAAAACTCCAATATCTTTAACCTTTGTTGTTTCTATTCAGCTCCAAGCTGTATCGCTGCCGCGCTAACTTATTTTCTTTAGCAAAACTTTTTTCGAGAACGCGGCAGACTCCGATTTTTTTATCGCGCCGGAGCCAAGAGACAAACAATCGGAAGTGGCGCAGCCTGTGGACACGCGAATAATATCTTCAAATGACTTTTTTTTAAGATCGCCGTATACGCATCCCGCCATAAAAGAATCGCCCGAGCCTACAGTGCTTTTTACCCGTCCATTTATTTGAACCGGGTCAAAACGCCATAAGCCTTGGGAACTTACCGCATAGCCGGGCTTATCTCCGTTTGTGACAATCAGCATTTTAAGACCGCGTTTTAAATTCTTTTTAAAAAATTTAAGAATGC
>DAOWCC010000217.1 GCA_030639665.1 Elusimicrobiota bacterium
GACTCCGATACCTGAAGCTGAAGCGCCGCCGGAAACAAAAATAGTGCGCCATCGCAATACTGAAACAAGAACGCCCACACCCGAAACGGAAGAGACTGTTTTTCCCGCCGCGCCGTCTAAAGAGCCCGAACCCTTGGAAACTGAAATGGACGAAGACCAAGACAGGGAAAATGAGACCTCTGAAAAACCGGTTTCTCCGTTTAAAAACTTTAAACTCCCAACCACCGATTTACTGGAAAAGCCTTCAATAAACAATCTATCCGCCGGCCCCTCGGATGAAGAACTTAGAGATTCAAAAACAAAATTGGAAGAAACCTTTAAGAGCTTCAATATTTCAGCTTTTGTTTCGGAAGTTTTGCCCGGCCCCGTAATCACAAGATATGAAGTAACGCCCGCGCCCGGAGTGAAAATAAGCTCTATCGTAAATTTGGCCAATGATGTCGCCTTGGCGATGAAAGCGCAAGGAATAAGAGTTATACCTCAAATTCCCGGGAAATCAGCCATAGGTTTTGAAATTCCAAATACCACCAGAGCGAAAGTGGTTATGAGGGAATTGCTTGAAAGTTCCCAATTTAATGAGAGGACGGAACCGCTTTTATTTGCCTTAGGTTTACATTCAGACGGCTCTCCCGCGGTAGCCAATCTTGAAACCATGCCGCATTTACTTGTGGCGGGAGCCACAAACAGCGGCAAAAGCGTTTTCCTGCATTCACTGATATTATCCACCATTTATAGAAACACTCCCGAAGAAGTAAAATTTCTCTTTATCGATCCCAAAAGACTGGAACTCACTTTTTATGAAGATATACCTTATCTTTATAATCCCAATAGCACCTATGATAAAGTGTCGGTGATAACAAATCCGAAAGAGGCGGCCCAATCTCTGATAGCTCTCATAAAAGTAATGGAAAGAAGATATATTAAATTTGAAAAGGCGCGCGTAAAAAACATAGCCAAATACAATGAATGGGCCAAAAAGAACGGCCAAGAACCCGAATTTTACATAGTTGTAATTATCGACGAACTTGCCGATTTAATTATTCAAACAAAAAATGTGGTGGAAGACGCCATACAAAGGCTTTCCCAAATGGCGAGAGCCGTCGGAATTCATTTGATATTGGCGACTCAAAGACCTTCCGTCGATATATTGACGGGCGTGATAAAAGCCAACCTTCCCACCAGAGTCGCGCTTCAAGTAACATCAAAAACCGATTCAAGAGTCATAATAGATTCTCCCGGAGCCGAAGCCTTAATCGGACGGGGCGATTTATTATATCTGGCCATAGACTCTTCAAAGCCTCTGCGGATGCAGGGGGCTTATGTTTCCGAAGAAGATATCATCAAAGTGGCTGATTTCGTAAAAGAGCAAGCAATGCCTTATTATACCACCCAGCTGGAAGAAGAAAAAACTTTTAGCGGCACGGGGGGCAAAGACATAGTTTCAGCTCTCCAGCTTGTCTTGGAAAGGAGAAGAGTTTCTCAAGATTTATTAAAAGCTAATTTCGGCTCATCAGCCAGAGCCACCAATATTCTAAGCATTCTTGAGATGAACGGTTTTATACGCAAACCCGAAGGCTCAAATCGCTGGGAAATACATTTTGATAAAATGGAAGATTATCTTAAAAAAATGGGGAAAGCTCCTGCGCCTACGGATGTATAATATATGAAAATTTTAAAACTCATATCCATCTGCCTACTGTTAACGGCAACTTTACAAATGACGCTTCAGGCCAAATCTCCCGTTAAAGCCGATTTAACCGAAGAAACTATCCAGAACCCGCCTTTGGCGAGGTCTCTCCCGAACGGGGAGGATAAAAAACCCAAAGAATTAAGCTCTGACCTTATAATAGAAAAACTCAAAGAATGGGATAATAAGCTCGAGTCTCTTGAAACGGATTTTTTTCAGGAAATAAATTTCAAAGAAGCCGGACTTAAAAAAACAATTAAAGGCGAGATGCGATATTTAAAGCCGAATTATTTAAAAATAAATCATTTGGCGCCCGAGAAACAAACCATAGTTACTGACAAGAAAATTTTATGGATATATAAGCCCGCCGACAATCAAGTTATAAAAACTCCTTGGAACAACTGGTTCAAGCAAAACAATCAATTATCGGGGATTTTGGATTTTGGCAATTATTCAAAACTTGTAAAAAATAATACCGTAAAAATTCATAAAGACAAATCTTCGGAAATAATCATCGATTTTATTTCAAAGAAAAACCCTTCGCTTTATAAACTAACGCTAAAACTGTCTTCCACGGATTTTTTTCCCATGGGAGCCGTTCTCGATTTGGAACAAACGATAATAAGCACCGAACTGCGAAATACAAAAAAAAATACGCGTATTTCGACCGATACTTTTCAATTTACTCCGCCAAAAAACGCGGAAGTTATTGAATTTGGAGATTTTAAATGACCCTACCACCTCCTCACCAATCTTTGATTTGTATTCTTCTTGAGTCCCGCTATAGCGGGACTGAGGGGGTGGTAGGGTGACTTTAGCAAATAGAATAACCTTATCCAGAATGATGATGAGCCTTGTAATGTTTGTGATGATATTAACGCAAACAGTCTGGTCTGTCGCCATAGCCTTCTCTCTTTTAACAATCGCCGCCATATCCGATTACATCGACGGAGCCATAGCCAGAAAAACAAAAACCACCACCTCTTTCGGAGCTATCGCGGACCCCTTCGCGGACAAGATACTTATAATGGCGGCTTTCATCGCTTTTGCTTCCGTTAAAGAACTGAATGTGCCTTTATGGGCGGTTTTTATAATACTGTTGAGAGAATTATGCATTTCCACATTAAGAGTGCTTGCCGCTTTGCAGGGAGAAGTCATGAAAGCGGAAAGATCGGGGAAATTAAAAACATTAACTCAAATTATTTCAGTTTTTGTTATTATGCTACTTTTGTTTTTCCAAATTCTATTCAAAGGAAATTATCCGCAAATTCCTTTCTTCACGCCCATACTTGTCAATTTAAGTCAAATAGTCTATTGGATAACCGTTTTTGTGGCAGTGATAACCTTTATCAGCGGAGTTTTATATCTCTCAAATAATATGAGACTGTTAAAAAAATCTTGGGGAGAAAAAGGGTCATAAAAAAATACGCTTCGCGTATTTTTTAGGTTAC
>DAOWCC010000103.1 GCA_030639665.1 Elusimicrobiota bacterium
ATCGCACTTGCTCGCGTAAACGATAAGCTTGCCTGTTTTTTCATGTTCCAAAGCGTTTAATTCAATAGCTTCCAAGCCTCCCGCCATTTTATTAAAAAAAGTTTTATGACCGATTCTTTTTTCAAGTTCCGCCAAATAATCTTCATTAAACCCATCATAAAACAAGTCATAAGTCCTATCATCAACAATTCCCATCATTTCACGATGGCCGACAAGACTGTCGGCGGTGGCCGAGACTTGATTAATTCCTATCGCGTAATTTTTACCCGCGGGCGCTGAAAATCTTTTTTTAAATTCGGGAGCTACAATTTCTCCTAGGCCAAGCCTGGATAAATTGGGCATTATTATTTCTTTATCATAATTTTTCAGCAAATATTCAATAGTGGAAAGCCCTACGGCGTCAATAACCATAACTAAAGCAATGGGTGTCTTGTTTTTCATATTCTCTCCGTTCAAGCGTCAATGTAATTTGAAAATTGTTTAACTTGTCTTAAAATTATATTATATTTTTCATAAGCGACCTTATATTATCGGAGATTCATATGAAAAAAACTTTTCTATTCCTTTTAGCAACAATGCTTTATTCAAATATCCAAGCGCAAACAGTTCATCACGATTTAAAAATAGAATTAAAACCTTCATTAAGCTTCATAAAAGTTGAAGACACGATAAAATTAGCCAAGCCCATGAAAGAAGTTGTATTTACGCTTCACAAAAACTTAAATCCCGTTTCACTTACCCGAGGAATTAAAATAGAAAAAATCAAAAACGAATCTTCTTTAAAAACCGACATATTCGAGAAGTTTAAATTAATTTCCACTCGCAAAACAAATAAATTCCGCTTAAGCTATAAAGGAAAAATTCATCATCCGCTCAAAGAAAAAGCGCAGGAATATTCCAGAAGTTTTTCTCAAACTCCGGGAATAATTTCAAACAAAGGCTGTTATCTCTCGGGATCAAGCCATTGGTACCCTCGAATAGAAGATGAGCTTGTAACCTTTAGGCTTACAGCCAAACTGCCAAAAAACTATTCTTTAATTACCGGCGGAGAAAGACTAAAAAAATCCGAAACCAAAACAATTTGGCAGTCGAAAGAACCTTTGGACGATATCATTATAGCGGGCGGAAACTTAATAGAGTACTCCCTTAAAGACGGAAAAATAAATTATTACGCGTTTTTAAGAACCCCCGATAAATTGCTCGCTGAAAAATATCTGCGCTCCGCCAAGGCTTATGCCAATATGTATAGCGAATTACTGGGACAGTACCCCTATAAAAAATTCGCCATGGTGGAAAACTTCTGGGAAACCGGCTATGGCATGCCCTCCTTCACTCTCCTGGGCTCAACGGTAATAAGACTGCCCTTTATTCTTAATTCTTCTTATCCTCATGAAATACTCCATAATTGGTGGGGCAATAGCGTTTTTGTTGATTATCCGAAAGGCAATTGGTGTGAAGGCATAACCGTTTATCTTGCCGATTATCTCATTAAGGAACAACAAGGCAAGGCAAAGAACTATAGAATGGCCGCGCTTCAAAAATATACCGACTATGTAAAAAATGCCAAAGATTTTCCTTTAACGCAATTTCGGTCAAGACATTCTTCCGCCTCAGAAGCGGTGGGTTACGGCAAATCAATGATGTTTTTCCATATGCTTCGCGTAAAATTGGGAGACAAACTGTTTATTAAAGGTCTTCGGCATTTTTATAAAGAGAATAAATTTAAATACGCCTCTTTCAAAGACATACAAAACTCTTTTGAAAAAGTAGCGGATAGAACACTGGAAAAATTCTTTACTCAATGGATTGAAAAACCCGGAGCCCCGCGGGTAAAATGCAGTAAAGTTACTCTTAGAGAACGCGATTATAAATTTGAATTGCTATTCGCGCTAAGCCAATCGGGAAAAACAGCCTATGACCTGGACATTCCGGTAGTGGCGCGCTTTAAAAACTCCAAAGAACCCTTTAAAACCGTTTTAAATCTGAATAGACGCTCTAAATTTTTTAAATTGCAAATTGATGAAAAACCCATATCCTTTGAAATTGACCCTGAATTTGATGTTTTCAGAAAGATAAGTCCGCGAGAAACCCCCTCAACGCTATCAAGAATTTTGGGCGCGAAAAAACCGCTTATAATTCTGCCGTCAAAAGCCGAAAAAAGCAATTTTAAAAAATACAAAGAATTCGCTCTTTTATGGACTAAAGATAAAACCAATCTTCCCGAAATAAAACTGGATTCGGAAATTTCAGAACTTCCCTCGGGCCGCGCTTTCTGGCTTATCGGAAAAGAAAATATCTTTTTTGAAAAATATTCCGCGAACCTAAAAAATTCAAATGCCAAACTAAGCGCGAAAAAATTTGTTTATAAAAACGCCGAATTCAAATTAAAAAACAAAACATTGGTGTTTTCGGCGGCAAATCCCTCAAATGATAATTTCTCAGCCGGCTTTATCATCACGGATTCCCCGGACAAACTTAAATCCCTCTCGAGAAAACTTCCGCATTACGGAAAATACAGCTTTCTTGTCTTTGATAAAGACATGAATAATATTAAAACGGGATTATGGAACACAATTAATTCTCCCTTAACCACCATATTTAAGGGAAAGAATAATAAAGAGTATTACGCCAAAAGCGAATTAGCCGCCGGAAAAGCTCTTATATATCCGACTTCGGATTTTTCAGAAAAAAACATTCGGAAAACCGTGGAATTTTTATCAAAAAAACTTAAAGGCAGAGGCCCCAATTCCCCTCAAAAAGAAAAAGCCGCGGCCTTCATCGCGAAAGAATTTAAAAAGCTTTCCCTGGCGCCTCTTAACAATAGCTCTTATGCGCAAAAATGGACGAATAATATAAACGGCCGGCCCGTAAACTTCAAAAACATACTGGGCAAAATAGAAGGTTATGACAAGAAACTAAAAAATGACTTCGTAATAATAGGCGCCCATTATGACCATTTAAAAACCGAAAACGGAAAAGTTTATCCCGGAGCCGACGACAATGCTTCCGGCATAGCGCTTATGCTGGAACTCGCGAAATACTATAGCGAACATAAAACCGCGAGAACTTTGATTTTTATCGCCTTTGACGGCGAGGAAGACGGCAGAATAGGCTCCAAATATTTTCTTAAAACGCTTCAAAAAAACGAACTGAAAGAAATTAACGCCATGATTAATATAGATACAGTGGGCCGCCTTAACAATAAAAAACTCCTGATTTTAAACGCCGCGTCCTCTCCTTACTGGAAACATATTTTTAGAGGAGCGGGTTTTACAACCGGAACCGGCATTGAAATTATAAGCAAAGAACTTGATAGTTCGGACCAAATAAGTTTTTCCGAGAAAGGCGTGCCCGCGGTTCAAATTTTCAGCGGAGCGCATAAAGACTTTCACAAACCTTCGGATACTTTTGAAAAAATAGATTTTCAAGGCATAGTAAAAACAGCCGAACTCTTACGGGAAGTTTTAAATTATTTAACCTCGGACAGCTCTTTTATAACAAGGCCGGACGCAAATCACAACTCAAAAACTTTACGGAAAACCACAACAAAAAGAACGGTTTCAACCGGTCTTGCCCCCTCCTTCTCATGGCAAGGCCAAGGAATTAAAATAGATTCCATAACTCCCAATTCTTCCCTATCAAAAACCCCGATAAAACCCGGCGACATTATAATTAAAATGAATGACGCGGAAATAAAAGGGTTACGGGAATATGCCGAGGAACTTGCAAAATACAAACCGCTCGATAAAGTCCGCATAACTTATATTTCAAACAATGAGACAAAGACGACTGAAATAATCCTGCAAAAGAAATAAAAAAGATAGCAGCGCGGCAGCTTGGCAGCAAACAAAACCGCCCATAAATGGGGTCAGACCCCATTTATGGTACATAAATCAATTAAAATGATTTATGAATTTTCCTTATTTCGGCAGGGCAATTCAGGTGTATCTTAAATGGGGCGGGACTTCTCTCACAAAATGAGACAAGAGAAAGTGGGTGGCAGTAAGATTTGCCAATCAGGGATGTTCGGAACCCGACTTACGCATTCAGGAGGAGTGGGTGGACTGGGCTATCGAAAGGACTGCTATGGACACAAGTTCTCGAGTTGCTATCTTGCGTGAGACATAGGGGCAGAAAGACATAGCTTTCTGCATCTGATGAGCCAAAAGGCTCGTTGTTCCAGCGACGCTTCTAAGAGACCCCGCCCTGATGGTAAACTTACTGACAGGCCCCGCTTATTAGATGAACGATTCTGGTCGTCCGTACAACTTCCGACACCTTATGAAGCATAGCTTCGTTTTCTGTAAACTTACAGGCTTCACTCAAATCTCTCTAGGATATCCATGAATTCTTTAGGCGGATCTTTCTTCAATTTCAGCTTCTTGCCGTCTGGCATCTCAAACTCAAGGCTTGCCGAATGCAGCATAATCCTCAAATAATTTTCCTGACTCTTTAAATCGCCATAAAGATTATCGCCGATAATGGGATGCTTTCTGTAGTAGAGATGAACGCGCATTTGATGACGAGTGGAGGTTAAAGGAGAAAGCTCAAGCAAGGTGGCTCCTTTTAAATATCTGAGCAATAAATATTTTGTAATTGAAGGTTTGCCGTTAAAATGCACCGACATTCTGCCCGAGCCGCCTCGCTTAATCGGCTTATTTATTTCACCCTTTCTATCTTCAAGACGCCCCTCAATCACCGCGTAGTATTTTTTAATCATCTTGCCGGAGTCAAACAAATCGATAAGATACTTATATGTTTTTTTATTTTTGGCAAAAATAATCAAGCCGCTTACATCTTTATCCAAATTATCCACCGCGTAGACTTTGGGCGAAGAATTTTTCAAAAGCGAAAGCAAATTCTGTTCAACGGCATTGTGTCCTCTTGCCAAGGATAATAAACCGCAAGGCTTGTTCAAAACTATAATATCTTCATTTTCATATACGGTTTCTATTTTATATTTCATTTGTTACCCTCAGAATGCTCAGTCATATATTGTCGTCCCGCAAGCATAGATAAAAATCCGGCAAAAAGAAGAAAGACAATACACATAAAAACAGCTATCTTTAAACCGTGCAAATCCGAGACATAACCTATTAAGGTCGGTGAAATGGCGTCGCCAAAAGCGTGAATTATAAAAATGCACACGGCAAAAGCCATGGAACGCATTTTCACGGGAATAATGCCGATTATAGCCGCGTGATAAGGCCCCGAATGCATAAACACAAAAAATTCCGCCAGAAAAATCATTGAGATAGCCAAATGAAAATTATCGGTTAAAACAGCTATAATGCCAAAAGGCACGCTCAAGAAAAAAGAAACATAGCCCACTATGAAATACGCCCTTTTAACTTTCTTTTTTAAAGCGTCCGCAATCCAGCCGCCGGAAAGATTACCCATTATTCCCGCGAGAACCGTTATAGCGCCAAAAAGAAATCCGGCATTAGCCACTGATAAAGAAAAATTTCTGACAAAATAAGACGGCATCCAAGCCGCAAGACCGCCTATGGAAAAGGTGCCCACCGCCATACTGAAAACCAGAAAAAGAAAGGTTTTATTTTGAAAAATTTCTTTGTATTCGCTAAATTTTATTTTCTCGGGATGCTTGTCTTTTTCAGGGGTTTCTTTAAAAAACATGGCGATTATTCCGAGCAATATTCCCGGAACGGCAACTATAAAAAAAGCGTTTCTCCAGCCAAAATTCTCTCCCAAAACGCCGCCAAGCAAATAACCCATGGCGCTCCCCACCGGTATAGCCAAAGCATATATGGCCATAATCTTGGCCCGCCCTTTCAAGGGAAACCATTCGGCGAGATAAGCGGGTGAAACCGGGCCATAGCCCGCTTCGCCGATGCCGACAGCCGAACGCGCTAAAATCAAATGAGAATAATTTTTGGCAAAACCCGTAAAAATGGTGGCGATGCTCCAGAATATCGCGCTTATGCCAATCACAAGCGGCCGTCTTATTCTATCGCCAAAATAGCCCGTTATGGGCGCGAAACACATATATACAATCATAAAGGACGAGGCCAAAAACCCCAATTGCATATCACTTAAGCCAAGATCGGCTTTAATAAGAGGAAAAACCGCGTATAACACTTGTCTGTCAATATAATTGAAAAGGCTGATGGAAAATATAAGCAAAAGCACTTTTTTTGAGTAAGACTTATTATTCATTCACATAGATAATAGCAAAAAAGAGCGACCCTCCTACGCTAACAAGCTTCCCCCCTTCGCCAAGGCTTCGGAGGGACAAGTCGAAGGGACAAGTCGGAAGAGCAAGCAGCACGGCAAAAACGCAGCAAACAAATCACTGATGACTTGCGACTGGTGACTTGTGACCGGTGACTCAAAAAGCGCAAGCGCTTTTTGAATTATGCTAATATGTAAAAGAATAGAAAGCAGCAAGGCACAGAGGCACAAAGTAACATCATCAAATAAAAAGTTATTGATTTTTTTTGTTTTAACTTAGCCTTAATCTTAACCTGCTGTTTTTAAGGAGATTTTTTATGAACAAAAAGAAAACAACAAAGAAAATGGAAGCCATAACATATACTCGCAAAAACGGTTATACAAAAATATCTCCAGCCACATTAAAAAACATTGAAAATTTTTCCAAGACTTATTTAACTTATCTCGGCGATTCAAAAACCGAACGCGAAGCTCATGATGAAGCCGTGAAACTCCTTGATAAAGCCGGCTTTAAAAATCTTGCGGACTTTAAATCTTTAAAAGCGGGAGATAAAGTTTATAAATCCTGCGACGGAAAAACCCTTATGGCCGTTGTAATCGGCAAACAGCCTTTGGAAAAAGGCATGCATATCCTCGGAGCGCATACGGATTCTCCCAGAATAGACATCAAACAAAACCCTTTATATGAAGCCGGCGACATGGCCCTTTTGGACACCCATTATTACGGCGGCATTAAAAAATATCAGTGGGTTACAATTCCTTTGGCCATTCACGGAGTCTTTATTAAACCCAATGGCAAAAAAATAACCATAAACATAGGTGAAAATCCCAATGAGCCGGTTCTATGCATAAGTGATATTCTCCCCCATCTCGCTCAAGATCAAATGGGAAAATCCATGGCTAAAGGCATTGAAGGCGAAAACCTGGATATAATAGTGGGCTCAATTCCCGTAAACGAAAAAAATAAAAAAGAGGCCATTAAACATAATGTCCTTAAAATACTGAACAAAAAATACGGCATAGTTGAGGAAGATTTCCTTTCAGCCGAAATTGAAATAGTTCCCGCCGCGCGGCCCAGACACGCGGGACTTGATGAGTCCATGATTCTCGGTTATGGCCAAGATGACAGAGTTTGCGCTTATGCGTCTCTGGAAGCTCTTTTAAATCTTAAACAAGTTCCCCATTACACTTCCTGTGTTTTATTATGCGACAAAGAGGAAATAGGTTCTGTGGGAGCCACAGGAATGGCGTCTAATTTTTTCGAAAATGTTTCTTCGGAACTTGTAAACCTGGCTTATCCCCAATACAATGAACTCATCCTCAAAAGAATGCTTAATAATTCATGGATGCTTTCAGCGGATGTAAACGCCCTTTTTGATCCCTTGTTTCCGGGAGCCTTTGAAAAGAAAAACGCGGCCATCATAAATCACGGCCTTTGCGTTACAAAATTTACCGGTTCAAGAGGAAAGGCCGGAGCAAATGACGCGAACGCTGAATTTGTGGCGCATATCCGCAGAATTTTTGATAAGGCCGATATTGTTTGGCAGACAGCGGAACTTGGAAAAGTTGATGTCGGCGGCGGCGGCACAATAGCTCATCTGATGGCAAGATACGGCATGAATGTTATTGATTGCGGAGTCGGATTGCTTTCAATGCACGCGCCAATGGAACTTGCGGGTAAACTTGATATTTATATGGCTTATGCCGGCTATCTGGCTTTTCTTAAAGACACGAGGAAATAGAAAAACGCAGAGTGATTACAATATTTGAAAGCGCGGACTTCCTAGTGAGTAGCCACAATATATCTGTTGAAAGTCCGACTTCGCGGGCTTATGCTTGGTTTTATAGGGGTTTTATATGAAAATAAGAATAATTGTTACGGGCGGAACATTTGATAAAGAATATAATGAATTAACCGGCAGGCTTTTCTTTAAAAAAACGCATATAACCGAAATGCTTAAATTGGGCCGTTCAAAAGTTCAAACCGTCATAAAATCCCTTATGATGATAGACAGTCTTTATATGACGAACAAAGACAGAATGAAAATATTGCAAGATTGTAAAGACGCGAAAGAAAAGAATATAGTTATAACTCACGGCACCGATACAATGGAAGAAACGGCAAAAGTCTTGGGGGAAAAAATCAAAGATAAAACCATAGTAATTACCGGAGCTATGGTGCCTTATAAATTTGGAAGCTCCGACGGAATGTTTAATCTGGGCAGCGCGATTTCATTCGCCCAAGTTTTGCCTCACGGCGTTTATGTGGCCATGAATGGAAAATACTTTAAGTGGAAAAATGTCCGAAAAAACAAGCGGAAAGGCGTATTTGAAAATAAAGCTCAGTGACTTATGGGAAATGGGGTCAGCCACCATTTTATTCCGGCGATTTTAGCGGAATGGCAATTCCGCAGCTACTTTATCAAAATCCCCCTTGTATGTTATATTTTAATACATAAGTATAATAAATGTAGTTAAGTTGTAGGATGTGGCAGCTCGTTTCCCCCTTGGTTTTTAAAACCGTAGTAAAGCACGGAGCGCCACA
>DAOWCC010000131.1 GCA_030639665.1 Elusimicrobiota bacterium
ATATCCGAACTTGTGAAATTCGGGCTTAAAAGCACCTTGCAACAATTCGGATTATAAGAATAAAGGATGTGACGCCACTTGCTTGCGTACGGTTTAAAAAACCAAGGGCGAGACGAGCTGCCACATCCTGAACATCTTGTAAATATATAATATAGTATACGAGATATGATTAGTTTAACATACAAGGGCGCAGTACTAAGCGACCCTGGTCTTGCGTGTAAATGCACCTGTCATGCCTAAAAATATTTTTTTTAGGTTTAATATAAAGAAGTTTATCTTTTAGTTATTCTAAATGAAGGCCAGATGAATATGGCGGTAATTGCCGCCAGTATAAGCAATATGTTTCCCACTCCCATCAGAGGCATGAAGAATGCCGCCGCCATGAAGCCCCCGAGGGCGCTTCCCCATAAATCATAAGCATAAATTTTATGAGCTTGGGTTTTATCCATGTTTACCGCTATGGGAAAGAAAATCCCAACCGCAAGTCCCGTGGCGATAAGAAATAAAATTAAAACGAAAAACAGGGTATTGGGGCCAAAAAAGGAGAACATATTTAAAGAGACCAAAAAAAGAAGTGTTAGGATAGATGCTCCCGAAAATATAAAGCCGACGATTTTTGGCGAATTAATTTTTCTGAATTTATAAGCTCCCAGGGCGGTTCCCGTCATAAAGGCCGCGAAAAGCATGCCCAGTTTCCAAGTTAAATCTCCCGTTTTTAATTGGAAGACAGAGAGAACGGTCATTTCAAGGACTATGCTCCAGAAGCCCAAGATGAAAGCATAGGGCAGTAGGGGATTATAAATTAGAAGCCGGATATTTTTAATGGTTTTTACAAATACTCCCGCCATGATGATTACAACAAAAACCGCTCCCAGCATAAGTTTGTTTGAAACAAAAGTTGAAAGCCATATTTTCCATACATAAAAATATGACACGGGATAATAATCCGTATTGATTTGCGGATTTTTCACTTTTTTCAATCTTAACTTAAGCCACTCTGTTCTGAATCTTCCGAGAATGAAATCAAAATTTATCGGCACATAGATTTTATTTCTGATTTTTCTGGCTTTATATCTCTTTTTTAAAAGTTTGGTTTTTATATTTATTTTTGAATTTGACGCTAAAATGGTCATTTTTTCGCCGGGAACAAATTTGATGTTTTCAAAATGGGTTTTTACCGTTTTAAGTATGCCGGCTGAAAGATAGGCGGAAGCGGGAGAAAGATAGTTTTCCGAGGACGGTATTTGAAAAACCAAAATTCCGTCCTTATCAAGTTTTTTGGCCGCGAGAGTAAAAAATTCCCGCGTATAAAATCTGTTAATACTCGCGTTTTCGGGTTCTCCGTTGGTGATGAAAATTACATCATAATTTTTGTCCGAGTCTTTGAGATATTGGCGCGCGTCTTTTTTAATAAAATTTATATCCGAAACGGAAATTTTCAAGACCTTTGAAAGCCATGTGAATTTTCGTTTATCTTTATCGGCAATATCTATGTTGTCGGGCTTGTGTTTTTTAACTTGCTCCTTAAAATAGATTCCTTCACTGCTTGTAAACAGAATTTTTTTTGGATTTTTATGCGCCAATAAGGGAATTGCCGTTACGCCTTCTTCAAATTGTAAATCGGGATATTGGGCACTTATATTTCCGTTCTCAAAAATCAATGTTTGATTTTCCATTTTCTTGGCTTTGAGCTTGGAATAAGTCGTTTGGGTTTCAAGGATTAAAAAAGGCTTGTCGCTTTCATGAAAAACGAATACCGCAAGAATCAGAACGGCCGCGGCTGATATAATCAATTGTTTCGGTTTGTTTTTTTTTAAGAGAAAAAGAAATAAAACGGCATTGGGCGCGCCTAATATAAAAGCAAGTTTAAAAACGCTTAATTGAGGGAAGAAAAACAGATAGATAATGGAAAACACGCCCGCGGCTATCGCGCCAACGGTTTCATAAATATAAAAATTCACGCCTTTTTCGCTTACCGCTATATAGATGCATATTCCGTTTAAAATGCCGGGCAGAGACGCGAGAGCCGCGCTCATAATAAGCATTGTAAAAAAATCGGGTACGGTTCCGTATTGCAAAAAGTTTTTGGAATAATCAATTATTTTAAGCCAAAGGGGAAAGATGAGCAGGAAGGATATGAAAAATATTTCGGCGGAATCTTTTTTTTTATAAATATTTGAGAAAAACTCGGTTTTGATTATTTTAACGGCGCCAACAGCTGTCCAAAAAATCCACGCGGCAAGCGCGCTTGCCAGAGAAATTTCATGGGCTGAAAACAGATAAGATATTTCCCTTAGGGAAAAAATCTGAAACAATAAAGAGAAAAAGCCGAAGATGAAGAAAAAGAGACGCATAATTTTATATATTATAGTATAAATGAAAAAGCGACTTATAGATTTTGCTCCCGCCCTTGTGTTTTCCTGCTTGTTATTTTTATCGATTTTTTTCTTCGCGCGCGGTATTTTGTTTCCAAAATTAAGTTCCATCTACTCTTTTCTTTGGCCAGCCTATATTGCCATCCTTGGTTTTTTTATGGTTTATACGGGGAAAGTGGCGTTATGGAGAAGAATATTCTTTTTAACATTGGCCGCGGGTTTTATTATTCATTTTAAGTTTGGTTTAATTTCGGATTTTTTTAAAACTTCATGTTTTGAAAAAACTCCGTATTGTCATATTGCCATGGCTTCCTCCTTTTTTAATTACATTTATCAGCAGTATTTGGCTTTCATGAGCGGTAATTGGCAAGCGTGGGGAGTTTTATCGCTGGCTTTTCTTTGGCTTTTTATAACGATTGTTATTGGCAGGGCTTGGTGTTCTTGGACATGTTTTTACGGTGGTATAGATGAATTGTTTTCAAGTTTGCTGCCGAAAAAAATATTAAGCATAAATAAGGTGGCTTCAAAATTTCGGAATTTTCCAATGGTTTTGCTTGTGGTGTTTTTGATAGTTTCATTTTCCGCGATGCTGCCTGTGTTTTGCCAATGGCTTTGCCCTTTTAAAGTGACATTTTCTTTTATGGACAATAATCCCTTAATTAGAAATATTCAAATAGGGCTTATGTTTATCGCTTTAGGCTTTCTTATCCTTTTGCCTTTATTAACGCGAAAAAGAACTTTCTGTTCTTTCTTATGTCCTTTCGGCGCGTGGCAGGCTTTTTTTGGCAGATTTAATCCTTTTAGAATTTCAATTTCCGAAGATAAATGTTCAAATTGCGGCTTATGCGTTGAGAAATGTCCGGTTTTCGCCATAAGAAAAAAAGATTCGTATAAAAAACCGAAGATTTTGGATTATTGCAATTTATGCGGAGTATGCGTTGATTTATGCGAGAAGAAGGCTATTGAATATACGGTATTTGGCCTTGAAATTTCCGAACCTAAAAAAGGTTTGGGTCAATTACTGAACGCTCGATTAATAGCCGTTTTTTCTTTCCTTCTTTTTTCAGGCGTTTTAGGGGCTTTTTTTGTTCCCGCCGCTATAAATGATTTAATAAAATGGATGAAATAGAAATCAGAAAGCAGAGTGTGGACTGTGCTTTCAAAGATTTACTACGGACACTCATCAGCATTCAAGTAGAAAGTAAGGAGATATTATGATAGATGGAAAATGGCTGCCTTGCCGTTATGACAGTAAGGATATTTTTGAGAAAGATTATCCGAAAATTGATTTATCCGGCAGGGAAGTTAAATGTCCGGGTTGTGGAGTTCCTGTTTCACTTAGCCGGAAGAATGTTGCCAATAAGTATGCCGGTTGGTGCAGAAAATGTAATCGCGCCGTAAATATATGAAGTTCGCCCAGCCTAAAGGCCGGGGTTTTCTGCAAGGATAAATTTAAGAATAGGTTTTTAGGCTTAGGTTGTTATGGACCTTTAGCACTTGTGGGGGAATATATGTTAAGCTAAAGTATATAGCAGTTTGACTTTAGTCATATTTGAATTTAAAAGGAGCTTTAAATGAAATTGATTCTCTCTTTAGTTTTTTTTCTCACCTCATTTTCTTGCGCTTATGCCAATGACTTGGGACAGGCGGCGGAAAAAAGTTTTTCCTTTAAGCAACTTCTTAAAAGCATCTCGGAACCGGATTTAAAAAATTTAAACTTTTCTTTTCCTGAAGCGAAAGCGGAGGAGAATTTTGTTCTTAGGGGCGATGAGAGATATTTTATAACTGTTTTAGCTTCCACAAAGGAAGAAAGAACCAGGCTTATGGAATTGGGACTGGATATTCAAGAAGTGGAGGGAAATAAAGTTTCGGGAATAGCTCACGCGAAAACCGTAACATTGCTATCTCAAAAAGGTTATGTTATTGTGGAGAAGATAACCTTTTCGGGTTACGCGAAAGAATTTTTGAAAGATTTTCCGATTGCAGACAGCGCTTATCATAATTATGCCGAGATGGTTGAAGTCTTGCAAGCCATTACGGCGAAAAACAGCGATATAGCTTCTCTTTACTCAATCGGCAAAAGTTTGGAGGAAAGAGAAATTTGGACTTTAAGAATCAATACGGACGCGAAAGAAAATGAAAAAAGCGATAAGCCCGGAGCGGTTTTCATAGGCGATCATCACGCCAGAGAACATATAAGCGTGGAAGTGCCTTTGCTGCACGCCGTATGGTTATTGGAAAATAGAAATAAACCCGAGATTAAAAATTATATAGAGACCTTGGACATTTATATAATTCCCATGTTAAATCCCGACGGCGCGGAATATGATATCGAGGGCGGCAAATATAAATGGCATAGGAAAAATACCCGAAAGAATCCCGACGGAAATATCGGAGTGGATTTGAACAGAAATTATGCCTTTAGATGGGGAGGCGCCGGCGCGTCTCATTCCACTTATAGCGACACTTATTGCGGACCTTCGGCTTTTTCCGAGCCTGAAACTCAAGTCGCCAAGAAATTTTTTGAAAGCCATGATAATTTAAAAACCTATATATCCTATCACAGCTATTCAGAGCTTGTTCTTTATCCCTGGGGCGGAGTTTATGAACCTGTTGAAAACGAAAAAGACAGAAAGGCCTTTATAGCTATGGCGAAAGAAATGGCTGATATTACCGGCTATACGGCCAAGCAATCCAGCGAATTATATGCCGCCACGGGAGACGCTACCGATTGGACTTATGCCGAGAGGGGAGTTTTTAGTTTTACTTTCGAACTTAGTCCTTCCAGATGGGGAAGCGGCGGTTTTTATCCCGGAGTTTCAATTCTCGAAAAGACGGTAAAAGATAATATAGCCGCGGCTAATTATTTGCTAAGCGTGACGGATGATCCCTATAAAACAATAAAATAATCAAAGTGTTTCATTATTTAAAAAAGCGGCCTTTTGTTTTTGGTCGCTTTTTTAATTGTTGCTGTTTCTACTCTCTAATTTCTGCTCTCTGATTTCTAATTCATCATATCATAAATAATTTTAATGAGCAGGGCGTTTGAAACTATAAAAAGCATCGGTCTTATTATCCACACTCCTTTTTTTAACGCTAAAGAAGCGCCCAAATAATTGCCCGCTATTCCCGCTAAAATCATCAAAAGACCGAGTTTGACATTAACTCTTCCCAATATAAGAAAAGTAATTAAGGCTGAAATATTTGAAGTGAAATTTAGAAGCTTGCTTAAAGCTGTGGCTCTTAACAAATCATAACCGCAAATGGAAGTAAAAGCTAAGGCAAAAAAAGCCCCTGTTCCCGGTCCCAGCAGGCCATCGTAAAAACTTATAAAAAAAGCGATTGGTATTGATTTTAGGAGGAGATTGTTATCTGATTGCCGGCTTGGAAAATCACTTAATCCGAATTTTTTCTTTTTAGCCAGAAGATAAGCGATAGGAGGAAGAGCTATTATGAGAATATATTTTATCGCGCTCACCGGAATCGAACAAACAAATTTGGCGCCAAAATATGAACCTATCATTGAAATTATCATTAGCGCGCAAAGATAGCTTTTATTGAAATGAAGTTCTTTTAAATATTTTATGGCCGCTACCAATGTTCCCAAGGTGGACGATAGTTTATTGGTTCCCAAAAGGAGTTCGAGTTTGAGCCCTGAATGAATATAGGCCGGCAGAGTTATAAGCCCGCCGCCGCCGGCGATGGAATCTATAATTCCCGCCAGAAATACAAATAAGCCCAAAATAAAAATGGTTTCTATGGTGAAGTTTGCCGGCATTAGAAACAATTATATAAGTTTAACGCCTTAACAGCGAGACGCTTGTCGCTTGTCATATAAAAAAAGTAGAATTGATTTATACTTTAATATAAATTACTTGTTTTACAAGGAAGATTATTATGGACATAGAAAGCAGATTAGCGGAAATTAAAAATACCATTGAGATTTCCGGCGGCGCGAAAAAAGTGGACTTATTGATTAAGAATGCCAGAGTTGTAAATACTTTTTCGGGCGATATATATAAAACTCATGTCGCCGTGCATAAAGGAAAGGTTGTGGGTTTCGGCGATTATAGCGCCAAACAAATTATTGATATTAAAAACGCTTATTTGTCTCCCGGTTTTATAGACGGACATGTCCATATAGAAAGTTCCATGGTTAAAATTCCGGAATTTGCCAAAGCCGTTCTTTCCTGCGGAACAACCACGGTGGTTCTAGACCCCCATGAAATAGCCAATGTTCTCGGTCTTGACGGCATAAAATATATGCTGGCTTCAAGCGTAAATTCCGTTTTAAGCGTGTTTGTAATGCTTCCTTCCTGCGTGCCGGCTACAAATCTTGAAACAGCCGGAGCTGAGCTTTCGGCTCATGATCTGTCGCTTCTTTTAAATGATGAACGGGTTTTGGGAATAGGCGAAATGATGAATTATCCCGGCGTTATAAATCAAGATGAAGAAGTGCTTAGGAAAATAGCGATAGCCAAAGATAAGGTTATAGACGGACATGCTCCTATGCTTAAAGGCAAGCAGCTTCACGCTTATATTTCCGCGGGAATAAAATCCGATCATGAATGCACCGATGTTGAA
>DAOWCC010000118.1 GCA_030639665.1 Elusimicrobiota bacterium
CAGGCTCCAAGGCAAGGAAACCGTCTGTTTTGGCTTTTTTAGTTAAAGACACAAAAGTGGACACTATGCCCGAAGTATCTTCACCTTTTGAAGCCATCACTTTTTTTAAAACTTTGACGAGACCAAGAACCTCTGATAAAGGATAACTAATCAGAAGCGCGCAGAAAGTTCCGCCTCCAACCATTAACGCGGCTTCTATATTTATGAAGGGAGCAAAGCCGGCTACTCCCTCCGCTATATAAATAGCAGCGACAACAAATCCGGTAAAAAAGATTATCCCAATAAAAGTTGCTATGTCCATCAAAACCTCCGTAAAAAGTGTTATTAGCGTTGTGGGTTAATAGCGTTAAGCGTTTAAAGATAAACGCTATAAACACAAGGAACGCGTAACGCGATAAACGCGCCGTTACTTACAACGGATCTCTTTGAAGCCCTTCAATGGGATTAATCGCTTTTCTTCCCGAGAAAACAACTTTCCGATATTCGGTAACTTTGGCAATTACTTCTTTAACCGAATCTTTTACTATAAATCTATTGCCCGTCACCAAAGTAATTACCGTATCGGGAGCCGCTTCAACGGTTTCTATCAGTTCAGCGTTTATAACAATATCCGTTTCATTTAGTTTTTTTAGTGTTATCATCGTCTTAATTATACCACTTTAAAAGTAGCGGGTAGAGGAGAGAGATTAGCGGTTAGAAAATAGAGAAATTTCTTAATACACTTTCCCACAATCTTTATTCTCTTTTTTTGAACGCCCATTTCACTCTATCAGCCAATTTACCTTCCATCTCTTTATATGTATTAAGTTCATTGGCAAGCGCTTGGATTTGTTGATCCTGCCCGGTAATATGATCTTCATAACCGGTTTGAGTTTCGGCAAAACCGTCTTTTTCAATTAACATTTGATTCTCGCTTTCTTGCGCTTCCAGTTCCATTTTTTGGATTTTTTGTTTTAAGAATAAAACCTCGGACTCAAAACTCGCTCTATTGTCACTCTCCGTCTTTAAGTCTTTTTTTAATTCATCATTTGCCGCGCTTGATTCTTTTCTTAGTTCATCATTTTCCGTGTTTAATTCTTTTCTTAATTCATCATTTTCCGTCTTTAATTCTTTTTTCAATTTATCATTCTCAATTTCCAATTCTTTTTTTAACTTATCATTCTCCAGCTCCAGTTCTTTTTCCAGTTTGCTGTTAATCTCTTTGGCCAAAACGCTGTTTTTTTCAAGTTCCAAATCTTTTTGCGCCAAGGATTTTGATAATCCATCAAACTTATCGTTTAAATCATCAAACTTAATTTTAAGATTATTTTCTTTGATTTCCTGAACGGCAATAATTTTCTCATATTCTTTTTTCTCCTCCGCCATTGTCGCTTTATACTCATCCATTCTTTTATATTCGTCTTTTATTTCATCCTTTTTCTCACTCATTTTTTTAACTTGATTGGAAAAATCAGCTTTAATCGCCGAGATAAGAACCTCCAGCCTGCTTTTATCCTCAAGAATTATTTTATATTCTTTTTCAGCTTTCAGCTTTTCTTCATACATCTCTTTATTTTCACTGTCAACTTTTAATTTATCGTTTTTTAATCTTTTTATCTCTTGTTCAAACTCTCCATCAAACTGTTTTTTAATACTCAGCTTCATTTCAGCCAAATTATTTTCATACTGAGTTTTTATCTCCATCGTCCTGTTTTCATACTGAGTTTTTATTTCCATTGTCTTATTTTCAATTTCACTTTGATGTTGAATATGAAGCCGCGCCACCTCGTCATGATGCTCCTTATTGGCCCTGTTAATATCGCCATTGCTTTTCTTTTGAATATTAAGCAATTCTTCATGATACTGCTTTTGCAAATGCGCGAGTTTCTCGTCATAATCTCTGACTATTTCTCCCGCGTAATCGCTTTTAATTTTTTCTATTTCCGTTTGATATTTTTTTCCAAGATCGTCCACTTCTTTAACATGAGTCGCGTTAAGAACGCTTATTTCGCCTTTGTATTTTTTGCTTTCTTCAATATTGGCGGCAATATTTTGCGCCATTTGAATTTTTTCAACCCGCATTTGATTTCTTTCTTTTTCCAAAACCGCGTTAATGGCCTGCACCTTTGAAATAAAGCCTCTTAATTTAACCAGCTCGGACACAGTCCTTATTTTCTCTCCCGTAACATGCGCCAAGGCATGTTCCTTTTCCTCCAAAAATTTTTCATGCTTCTCACGGCTGTTCTTAAGCTCCTCTTCCTTTTCCTGATTTTTTCTATCCGCCACGCTGCCGATATCTTTTTGGAGTCTCTCCATATCCGAAAGCAATTTTTCCTCTCGATGCTTAAATTCCATCAAGGTTTTTTCCTCGCGCATCTTAATTATTGAAAGCTCGGCTTTAAAATTGGCTATTTCTTTCTCTTTTTCGGGAATATTTTTAATATAAGCTTCCACGGAACCTCTTTCGGAAGCTCTTTCTCTTTCAAGACGCGAGATTTCTTCCCGCATTTTGGACATTTCTTTTTCAAGTATTCCTTTTTCAAAATTAATTTCTCTTGACTCATCTTCCAATTCTCTAAGTTTTTCCGTATTGCCTTTAAATTTGATTATTTCCTCATCGCGGCTCATCAATTTCTTCTGCCATTCAGCTTTCTCATCCAGCCAGCGCCTTTCCATTTCCTGTAAACGATAAATAAAATGCGTCTCAACATCACCGCTCTGACTTTCCCTTTCCTGCATTTGATTTTTAAGCGTATGCATCCAGGTTTCTCTTTCCTGCACCAGCTTATTTTCCAATTCCTGCACTTTGGCTTTAAAAGTGAGTCTTTCTTCTTCAACTTCCTGGTCATGCCTGTCTCTGCGCAATTTATCCTGTATATCTTTTAATGAGGATTCAACCTTGGATGAAAGCGTTTCATCCTGCTGGCTTTTAAGAGTGGCAAGCAAAGCTTTTTCTTTTTCCTTCGATATGGTATTTTCCATCTCCAAAATTTTCTTTTCAAGCTTTTCTTTATCTTCTTTCATTTTATCAGCTTCATTATTTTGCGCCGCGGGCTGCGCGGCTCCCGGCAAAGGAAATCCGCCCATTCTCGGCATCTGAGGTTTTGGCAAAGGAACCGGACCGCCGGCTCCGGGCAATGGAGGCTTACTTCCCATATTCGGCGGAACGGGAGGTTTGGGCATACCGCCGCCAAACGGACCTATGGGAGGAACCTTTTTTATATTCTTATCTTTATCTTCCATATTAACCTCAGTTTATTTTACCGCTTTGATATTTCAAATATATTACAGATATATTTTAAAATCAGCTTCAGGCTTCACGCTACACGCTTCAGATTGTTTTGCGTGCCGCTTGTCGCCCTGTTTTGCCTGTTGCCTGTTGCCTGTAAAAGCGATGCTTCACATCGCTTTTACTTGCCCACTTGTTGTTTAAAATTATTAAGCCACTCAACAACAGCCGGATCATTTGAAAGCGCCGCGTATTTATCATAAGCGGCCACAGCTTCATCAACACGCCCCAATGAATAATAGGCGGAGCCCATATACTGATAAGCTTCGCCAAGATTGCCGTCAAGGCCTACCGCGTATTCCAAATATGAAAGAGCCTCTTCATGCCTTCCCTGATCATGAGACTCTTTTCCCGCCTGCAAATACGAAGCAATTTCAGGATTTGGCTCGGAACTCGGTTCTTTGTCTTCTTTTTTCTCACTTACAGCTTTATATTTATCTTTTCTGCCGGAGTCCATGGACATATCCGCTCCCTCAAAAATATACAATTCATCAGACCCTTCATTAAGCTTGGCAATCTTGCCCTCCGCTTCAAGCGACTTTATACTGTCAAGAATTTTCATTTGAGCTTCACCCGCTTGAGTTTCGGTTATTTCTCCGGCATATTCCATTATCTCCTTTATGCTGTTTACCGCGCCCTGAGACATATTCTTAAAAAATTTATCAACTATTTGAGGCTCGGCATTATGTATCGCGGACGCGATATCCTCATTATTAACGCTTCTTATTATTGTCTGTATATCTTTATCCTCAAAATTAACTATGTCTTCAAAAAGAAGAATCATTTTTCTTACCCTTTCATATATCTCGGGTTTTTGGGTCTTTAAATATTCAAGAATATTTTTCTGAGTGACGGGATCCGCGTCTTCAAGCATTTTTGAAACTTTTTCAATACCTCCGACTATAAACTCTATGCTTTCCTTAATATCCTTATCTATGGCCTTTATCTGCTCATAAGTCGCCTGTCTGACGGTTATAGCCTCAAGCGCCACCTTAGCCTGCATTTCAACGGGCAGCATAGAGAGCGTTTGTCTGGAAATATCGGGCTTCATATAACTGAGAACCACGGCAATAACCCATGGTTCCTCTTTTCTTAAAAGAAACAAATAGATAAGTTTTTTCAGATTATCTTCGTTTATATATTCAAACGGATGAAAATTTTTCATAAGTTCTTCCTCGTCTTCAACTTCCCCCTCTTTCTGTTCAAACATCATATCAACTTGCTGATGCCCTTCCTTAATGCCATCATCACCTTCTCCGCCGCCGCCTTTGCCTTCCGCCGCTTCAGTTTTTGATTCGATATTAACTTCAGCCCCGGGCTTAGCCGCGATGGCATTTACATACTTTCTAAAAAAACCCCATAAAGGGCCGAACAAAAACAATAACAAAAGCAAAAGCAATGCCGCGAATATTAAAGGCAAATAAACTTTGGGTCTTTGAATATCGCTTGCAATATTATAACTCTTAAATTTAGTGGGCTTGAAAATCACCACGGGAGCCGCTTTTTTTTCTATTTTATAAGGCGCTAAAAAATCATCAATTCTCTCCCTTGAAAGCATCAATATTTCTTGAGCCAAGGTATCATCGTGTATAACCGTAACTTGAAACTTATTAATCTCAGTATCAATCCCGTATCTTATTGATTCCGTGCCTTTGCTTTGTTCCGTTTGCACGCCTTGAGACATTGAAGGTCTTTCTTTTTTATCCGAACCCGATATGCTTTTGGGCTTGGGAACACCCGGAAGTATAAAATCGTCCATGGGACTTTTCTTTTGACTGCCTTTTTCTTTATATTGCTGCAGAGCTCCCATTCCTTTTTTCTGCTGATCTGATTTCTTTGTAACAATTTCAAATTCAATATCCGCGAACACATAGGACTTGCCTCTGCCCAGTATGGGATCTAAAATCTCAAGCTTAATCTTATCTTCAACGGTTTTGCGGAATTGACTTTGCTTTTCCAAAAGAGAAACTTCCATTGTCTGAGCAAAAAGCCCCAAACAGGAAGTTGCCATTATAATTAGAGACGCGTATAGTATCTTATTCATAACACCTGTTATAATTTTACTTTTACCATATTACAAAAACATTTCAGAAATGTTCAGCATAAATTAAGTTTAAGAGTTTAGAGTTAAGAGTTTTAGAGAATAGAAACGAAAAACCCAAGAAAATTCCTTTTTTCTTTGCCAGAGACTCTCAAGGCCTCCTTATTACTTTATGCTTTTTTCTGCTTTCTACTCTCTGATCTCTGCTCTCTGATTTCTATTTAACCTGTTTTAAAAACTTTCTAACCATTTTATTGTTTGGATTAATATCCAAAACTCTTTCCCATATAACTCTGGCTTTTTCAGGCTGATCCATAAGATAAAACGCGCTGCCCATAATTTCAAGAGCTGTTTCATTATTGGGCTCAAGGTCCAATATATCCTGAGATCTTTTCATCGCAAGGTCATACTTGCCTTCATAAATCGCTTGTCTTGAGTCATAAGTCTTTTGGTCGATATAAGTGAATATTTGCGGCCCTTCGGGTTTCTTGGTCAACTCGCTGATTCTTCCCTCTTTTTCAATCATATTCAAGAGCGAAAGCAAATTATCATTTCTGGGATCTTTATTAAAAGCGTGGCGCAATATATTAATCGCGTTCCTGAGATTTTTACCGTCAACATAAGATACAACGCCTCTTCTAACCAGCGTGGGCACCTCTTCTCCGCCGGTCGCGCCGGGAACATATTCCACCGCGGCTTCAAGACGGTAAAGCATCCTTTTGACTTGAGCGTTGCCGGGGGCGGCGTCAAGAGCGGCTTTAAGTTTTGCCACAGCTTTGGAAAAATAACCGGCTTTAAAATAAGCCATTGCTTGTCTAACCAAAATTCTTACTTCTCTGTCATGTTTGGCTCTGTTGGATTGTCCCATGCGCATGGTAAGAGAAAAGCGAGTCGCGGTTCCGAGCGCGTGAATTCCTTGAGCGAGATCAAAACTCAAACTTCCGTATCTGATGCCAACGCCCAAATCCGCTTCTTGAATCGCCGGGGAGCCCATAACGCCAAAGCGCAAAGCCGCCCAGGAAAGAAGCCAGTATTCACCGCCGAAACGCCAGCCCATATCGGCTTGTTGAGGTTTGGTAAAATCCAAACCAAAAACAAGACTGCCTTTAAAAAGACTTAAGGCCTGTCCGAATTTGAAAGTTAAAGGCAATTGGTCGTCGGTATCTCCGCTCTTCATGCTGAAAACATTTTGCACGCCGATGGCCATTCTGTAAGTTCTTGAAAATCTTTGAAGCATCGCTATATCTATCACTTTAAAGCTATCGACCGAAGTATCCAAACTTCTCGTAAAATTTTTAACCATAAATCCGAAAGCGAGCGTATCGGACACATTTCTTCCCCATGATAATGCCATCACGCTTTCCGAACTGTCAAAACTGCCGAGTTTTTTAATACTGACAATTTCATCTCCGCCGGGATTGGCCTCGATGGAAACCTTTTCAAAACCCACGCTTTTAAGTTGTGTCATGCTTATGGCTATTGTTCCTTTCGTTGTGGTGGGATGCGCGTATGTAAAAAAAGAAAGCGAGGTGTCGGCAAACATGCTTGATTGCATGGTGCTAAATTCTTTTCTTTTGAGAAAAACCAAAGCCGCGGGATTCCAATAAGCCGCGGTGGAATCATCGGCGACGGCAAAAAAAGCTCCGCCCATGCCCATGGCTCTCGCTCCGACGCCATATGACATTAATTGTCCCGCCGAACCGCCGCTCTGCGCGAAACAGGATGAAACCAAAAAGAAAAACCCCGCCAGAAAATAAAGACCGCGCATAAAGTGATTAAAACCACTTATGCCATTATAATTATCTAACGAGGCAAAGCCTCTGCTTTTATATATAAAGCGTTTCATATGTTTTCGGTAGCCTGACCTCCCGCTTATGCGGGATCACAGCTTTGCGCCGCCGTCTTTCAACGACTTTGCTATTATCGTACAAGTACTGAATTACAAAAATGTTACCGTTCTCTTTCCATATTATAGCACACTATGACTCTTTGTCAAGGGCTAGCCCTTGACATGTCAAAAAAAGAAGGTCTCAGGCATCAGGCTACAGGCCTCAAATCACACAAAAACAACCATAACAACTTCCAAAAAACATTCAATAAATACTCATATTTTTCATGCCTTAACACAATTTTTTAACTGTTTGATTCTATTTTCCTGCTATGTTTTTATATCCGTTAAATCCTGTAAATCTTGTCTAAAAAGTTGTTTAAAAAAACAAAGTATCTGACGGGATTAACAGGATAAACGCAAACATAGCCCTTGATACGGCACACTCAAAATCCCCCTCAATCCCCCTTGTATGTTATATTTTAATACATAAGTATAATAAATGTAGTTAAGTTGTAGGATGTGGCAGCTCGTTTCCCCCTTGGTTTTTAAAACCGTAGTAAAGCACGGAGCGCCACA
>DAOWCC010000122.1 GCA_030639665.1 Elusimicrobiota bacterium
CTAAAGGGTTTGGTCACATGGAATGGCCCTTCGTCATATCCTTACCCCATAGTTCAGGCCGAATACCGGAATCATTGAGGCCGGCCTATGCCCTCAGTGATGAAGAAATTCGGGAATCCACCGATTTGGGAACACAGGAAATCTTTGGCCCATTACCTGCCATGGCGGTCCTGAGTGCCCGGTGGAGCCGTCTTGTCGTCGACCTGAACCGGGGACCCCGTGAAGGAGGCCCAAAGGGGATCATTGCACAGGTCGATTACAACGGGCGTGTCGTGTATCACCCGGGGCGTATCCCTGATGATCGGGAATTGGAGCGGAGGGTCAAAGCGTACTACCGGCCACACCATCACCACTTTGAAGAGGTGCTCGACAGCCGGGGTGCGGCGATCCTCTTTGACTGTCATTCCCTTACCAGGGTAGGCCCTCCTGAGGCTCCTGACTCGGGCGGAAGAAGAAAAGACATTATCCTGGGAAACAATGGCGATTACCAGGGAGAGGCCGACCCCTCACTTGGTAAGACAACCTGCCCGGCGGATAAGCTTCACCTGATAAAAGAAAGTTTTATTAATGAGGGAGCGGTGCAATGCGGTTTTTGCACGCCCGGCATGATTATATCGGCCCAAGCTCTTTTAAAGAAAAATCCTAAAGCGAATATAAGGGATATTAAAGAAGCTCTTTCGGGCAATATTTGCCGTTGTACGGGTTATGAAAAAATTATCGTCGCTGTTAAGAAATGCGTCAAAAAATAAATTTAATGAGGTTTTTGTAAATGTTTCCAGATTTGATTGTTAAACCTTTGGGTTTGAAAGAATTAAATAAAATCCTGCCTTCTTTGCCGAAAGATAGAAAATTTCTATCGGGCGGAACCGACCTTGTGGTTAGGGCTAATGCCGATATTGAAAACAGCCAATGCTGGATAGATATTTCAGGTTTGAAAGAATTGCGCTATATAAAAGAGAACGCCAAAACTGTTTTAATAGGTTCAGGGGTTAAAGTTTCTGATTTTGAAGATTCCTCCATTATTAAAAAACATTTGCCCGCGCTTTTAAGCGCTTTGCCTCAGTTTGCCAGTCCTTCCTTGAGGAATATGGCAACTCTCGGAGGCAATTGCGCCAATGCTTCGCCAAGCGCCGATTTGGCTTGCGCTCTTGTCAGCGAAAAAGCGGATATTGTTCTTTATTTAAAAGGCAAAAAAAGGAAAATGCCGCTTAAAGATTTTTTTCTGGGCTTAAGAAAGACGGCTTTAAAAAAAGATGAGCTTATATGGGGTTTTGAAATTCCCAAAATAAATCATAAAGGCGTTTATATGAAATTGGCTTCAAGAAGTTCTTTTGCCATATCCAAAATAGGCCTTGCCATTTCCGCCGATATAAATAAAGAGAAAGTTGAATATTTATCCATAGCTTTAGCGTCGGTAGCGCCCAAAATAATTACAGCTCCCAAAACCCGCGCTTTTCTTAAAAATAAAAAAATCAATTCGGAGATTTTGGATGAAGCGGCTTTAATTATTCAAAAGGAAGTAAGCCCCATAACCGATATTCGTTCCGACGGAGAATATAGGCGCGCTATGAGCGGAGTTTTGTTGAAGAAAGGTCTTAAACAAATTTTAGTCAAATTTTAAGGAGTAATTATGAAAATAAAGGTGTTATCATTGGCTGTGTTTTTTCTTTTTAACGGGATTTGTTTTTCTCAAAAAGAGGATATTTCCAAATCGGATTCTGTTCTTAAAGCGATGGTTGAAGAATTGGACCGTTCTTTTAAAAAATTAAAAAACGCGGAAAAAGCTCCTTTATATTTTCTTCAATATGAAATTTTTGACAAAAGCAGTTATTGGGTCAGTTCAAATCTTGGCGCCATAACCGATGAGAGCGACAGCGGTTCTTCCAAAGCGCTTACGGTTGACGCGAGAGTTGGCTCTCCCATGCTTGATAATACGCATGAAATAAAAGGGAAGGAAGCGCGCTCAAGGGGAGCCAATTCAAAGAACATTGGTTCCATACAGATTCCTTTAAATGATGAGAATGCCATAAAAGCCAAAATATGGAAATTAACCGATAAAGCTTATAAAAAAGCGCTTGATAGATATTTGAAAGTCGCAATGAATAAACAAGTTACCGCCAAGGAAGAAGATAAATCCGGAGATTTTGCCTTGAATAAAAAACCCAATATTTTTTACGAGAGAGTTAATCTCTCTCAGATAGATAGGGGTAAAGTTAAAAAAATCATTAAGAGACTTTCAGCCAAGTTTAAAAAACATGATTTTATTATAAATTCCAGCATAGGTTTTTACGCTCGAAATATAAACAAGTATATCGTTAATTCCGAAGGTTCAAAAATTGTAATGGGGAATAATTATATAACCATTTTTTGCAATCTTGGAGCCAGAACTAAAGATGGAATGGATTTAAGCCGGAACAAAAATTATAATTTTGATGATTTTAAAGATATGCCGTCTGAAGAAAAACTTTCACAAGACTTGGATATCTTAATTGAAGAGCTTGAAAAATTAACAAAAGCGAAAGATCAGGAACCTTTTACAGGTCCCGCCATTTTGGACAATAAGTCCGCCGCTGTGTTTTTTCATGAAATTTTCGGACACAGGATTGAGGGGCATAGGCAAAAAAGCGCCAGTGAAGGGCAAACTTTCGCCAAAAAAATCGGTCAGGAAATAATGCCGTCTTTCCTGAGTATTTCGGATGATCCCTCTCAGCGTTATTTTAAGGGACAATTTTTAAGGGGTTATTATAAATATGACGATGAGGCGGTTAAATCCCGGCGCGTCAGTCTTGTGGAAAATGGCGTGTTAAAAGGGTTTTTAATGGGCAGAATTCCGATAGATAAATTTCCTTATTCAAACGGACATGGAAGGAGAAGCGAAGGGAAAATGTCCGTGGCAAGGCAGGGAAATCTTATTGTTAAATCCAAAAAAGAGGCCCCTTACGGTGAATTGAGAAAAATGCTCATAGATGAAATAAAAAAATCCGGCAAGCCATACGGCCTGATAATTAGGGATATTTCCGGCGGTTTTACAATAACTCAAAGGACATTGCCTCAAAGTTTTACCATTTTAATTAAATATGCCGTTAAGGTTTATCCCGACGGAAGGCCTGATGAAGTAGTGCGAGGACTCAATATGATAGGCACGCCCTTGCAGACTTTCCAAAAGGTAATATATACGGGAGACGATTCGATGGTGTTTAACGGAACTTGCGGGGCGGAATCGGGCTGGGTGCCGGTCTCGGCCGTGTCGCCGAGTTTGCTATTCAGCGAAGTGGAAACGGAAAAGGTGAAAAAATCGAATGAAAAACCGCCCATTTTAAAGCCGCCGTATTTTGACGGTGAAAATTTAAATGGAGGTGAAAAATGATTAAGATTCTTACTCTATTAACGCTTGTGTTTTCTTTTTCCATAACCGGTTTTGCCAATGATTCCGAAAGCGATATTGTTTTAAAAGCTATGAAAAGTGAAATGGCAAGGACGATGAATAAGCTTCGGCTTGATGATTTAAAGAAACCGTATTTTGTTTCCTATTATATCGCTGATTCCACCTCTTATTATGTTTCGGCTTCTTTTGGTGATATTAAAAGTAAAAGTTTGAGTGTTTCCCGTTATGGAAAAGCGGATATAAGAATAGGCTCGAAAAAGTTTGATAATTCTCATTATATAGGAAACAATTTTTCCGATTATAAGCCCTTTAGCGGTAATTTGCCAATAGAAAATGATTATGACGCTATAAGAAGATCTTTATGGCTTTTGAGTGATAAAGCTTATAAAGATTCTCTTCAAAAATATTCCCAAAAAGATTCTTACAGACAAAAGCGAAATATAAAAGAAATTTACGGGGATATGACCGATGAGGAAATTCAAACTTATATTGAAGAGCCTAAAAAGCCGGAGGATTTTGATTTTGAATATTATTGCGGCAAAATTAAAGAACTGTCAAATTTATTCAGGGCATATCCCAAGCTTCAATCGTCGGATATTTCATTTGATTGGGGGCTTAATATAAGAAGGTTTATAAATAGCGAAGGCTCTGTTTATAGAAATTATCCCGCCGGAGTTACAATTATCGCGAGCCTTAGCTCTCAAAATAAAGACGGTTATGCCATTTCAACAAGCAAAGAATTTATGTATGAGAAGCCGTCTGATATTGATTTTGTAAAACTTCGAAAAGATATTGATAAAATGGCCAAAGATTATTCCAAAGCCGCGCTTTCTGAAAATATTAATTTTTATGTGGGTCCGGCCATTTTTATGGATGAAGCCGCGAGCGAGTTTTTTAATCAGCTTTTTGTCAAAAATATATCGTTTTCTCCTATGCCTTGGGCGGAGAAAGACAGTTACTTGAAATATTATTATGAAATACCAAAACTTGCCGATAAAATCGGCATGAGGATATTTCCTCCTTTTATTTCGGCTTATGATAATCCCCTCGAGGAAAAGTATAAAAATACCGTTTTAATGGGAAACTATAAAATAGACGAAGAAGGCGTAGCTCCTGAAAAACTTGAATTGATTAAAAGAGGGAAATTGCGCAATATTTATCTTTCCAGAACGCCTTATAAAGAATTTACAAAATCCAATGGCCACGGCAGAATGAGCAGTGATAGTTTTTCGACAGCCGGAGCTGGAAATGTTTTTATAAATTCGAAAAAAAAGGTTTCTTATGACAAATTAAAAAAGAAGTTGGTTCAAATGGGCCGCGACCTTGAGCTTGATTATGTCGTAATAATCAAAAAGGTGAGGGCGCATAAAAGCAATCAAAAGTATTTGGGCGATCCTGTTTTGGCTTATAAACTTGATTTAAAAACAAAGAGAGAGACCCCTTTAAGCCGCGTTGAATTTGAAGGCATTACTCTGCGCGCTTTGAGGGATATAGTTTTAACAAGCGATAAGAGCGAGGTTTATAATTTTTTTCAAGGAAATCCTTACGGCTATTCCGGCGGGAGATATTCCACTTCCATAATTTCTCCGTTCGCTATTCTGGTTGGTGAAATAGAACTTAAAAAAACGGATGAAAAACCGGACAAATTACCGTATTTAAAGCATCCGTTTTTTGATAAGTAGTGTGAAAAGTCGTAATAATGATTAAAGTATATTCAAATATTAAGGTGAAAAAATGAAAAATCTGAAATATTGTTGTTTCCCAAAAACTGTTGAAGAAGCCGTAAAATTGCTGAATGATAAAAAACATAAATCAATCGCGGTGGCCGGCGGCACTTTAATCGCCAAATCTATCGGCGATTTGATAGAGCAATATGTTGATATAAGATATTTACCTTTGAAAGATATAAAAGTTTCGGGCGGGGACTTGATTATCGGCGCGCTTTGCGCTTTTGATGAGATAGACGACAATCCTCTCGCTAAAAAATGGGCATCCGGCGTATTATCAAAAGCGGCGTCAAAATGCTCCAGTCAGCTTGTGAGAAATATGGCGACTATCGGGGGAAATATAGCGAAACCTCATTCCTTTAATATTTTTCCCGCTTTGCTTTGCGCGCTTAATGCTAAGGTAAAAGTGGCATTTTTAAAAGGAACTGAAATATATCCCATGGAGGATATTTATAATACGGATTTTCCTCATAAACTCGGCTCAAATTCAATCATTACTGAAATAATAATTCCGGCTTATATTAAGAAATGCGCGGCTAATTATGAAAAGTTTGCCAAAACACAGGCTTGTTGGGAATCATACGCGAGCTGCGCCTTTTCATTGTCGCTTATAAAGGGAAAAGTTGAAAAACCAAGAGTATTTGTAGGTTCTCTTTCTCCAAAGCCGATAAGGCTTGAGGCCGCCGAAGGTATTGTTTCAAATCAAAAACTCTCTTCCGAAATTATTGAAGAAGCTATGGAAGCCTTTATCGGAAATCTGGACATATTGAAATTATCGACGGTTAATATCGGTTTCAAGAAAGAAGTTGCCAGTATTATGTTCAAAAGATTTCTACTAAGTGTCTTAGAGGGGAAAATATGAAAAATATGAATATTCTTAAATCTGAAGACGGTCTTTTTGAAATAGCTCTTAAAATTAACGGCGAGAATAAAAAATTTAAGGTTAAAAATAATGAGTTCCTTTTGGACGCTTTAAGAAGATACGGTTATAAAGGCGCTAAAAAGGGTTGTGACAGCGGTGATTGCGGAAGTTGCGCCATTATGTTTAACGGCAAACCCGTTTTATCCTGCATGATGCCGGCGGTAACGGCGCATGGTGGAGAGATAGTAACCATTGAAGGTATTGGAACCATTGAAAAACCTCATGCCATTCAGGAAGCTTATGTTGAAGCGGGAGCGGTGCAATGTGGTTTTTGCACTCCGGGCATGATTATTGTTACCAAGCATCTTTTGGAGAAAAAACCATCTCCCTCGGATGAAGATATAAAAAAAGAACTGGACGGAAATCTTTGCAGATGCACAGGTTATGTTTCGCAGATAAAAGCGGTGCGCATAGCGGCAAAGAAGATGAAGAAGAAGGGTAAGAAATAATAAAGTTCAGCGTTTAAAGTTGAGAGTTTAGAGAAAATGTAGCGGGCGATTTACTAATCGCCTAAAGTAGGCCGCATAGTAATACGGCAGCTACAGATTAAAGAGGAAATTTTATGGATATTAAAGATACAAAAGAAATGAAAGTGGTTAATAAAAGAGTTCTTAAAAATGACGCCTTGGGTTTGGCTTGCGGAATGCCTGAATTTACCGACGATGTTGATATAAACGGTCTTTTGCATTGTAAGATGTTATGGAGTCCTCACGCGCACGCTTTAATAAAACATATCGATACCAAAGCGGCTATGAAGGTTTCAGGCATTAAGGCTATTTTGACTTATAAAGATGTTCCAAGGATTCCTCATACCAAAGCGGGACAGGGTTTTCCCGAGCCTTCGCCTTATGATACTTATGTTTTGGATAATAAAGTCAGATTTGTCGGCGATAGAGTTGCCGCAGTTTGCGGTGAAACCATAGAGGCTTGCGATGAAGCCCTTAAGAAAATTAAAGTCGATTATAAAATTCTCGAGGCTGTTTTTGATCCCATTGAAGCGATGAAAGATGGCGCGCCGGTTATTCATGATGAAAAAGATTCCAAGAATATTCCCGACGCCAAACATAATATAGCGGCCAAGTTTGATTTCAAGGTTGAGAACGGCGCGTGGTTTAAAGACGCGGATTTTGTAATAGAGAACACATATACAATGCCGTATATCCAGCATTGCGCTCTGGAGCCGCATATTGCCATAAGCTATCTTGACGCGAAGGGAAGATTGGTTATAAGAACGGCCACGCAGGTTCCTTTTCATGCGCGCAGAATCGTGGCGCGCGCCCTTAATATAC
>DAOWCC010000175.1 GCA_030639665.1 Elusimicrobiota bacterium
AAATACCAATGATGAAATGAAAAACCCTAAATCCCAAATTCTAAATCCTAATCAATCACAAAAATCAAAACAATATGATTTGGAGGATAGAACTTTTGCTTTTGCTCAAAGGGTAAATCATTATGCCAATAGTTTGTCCAAAACAATATCAAATATTGAAAATGCCAAACAGCTTGTGAGAGCCGGAGGTTCTGTTGGCGCGAACTATATAGAAGCTAACGAGTCACTTGGCAAAAAAGATTTTTTGATGAGAATACGGATTTGCCGAAAAGAAGCAAAAGAAAGCAGATATTGGTTGCGATTGGCGGTTCCGGAAAAAGAATTTGTAAATGAAAAGGAATTATTAATTCAAGAAGCTTTGGAGCTTACAAAAATATTTGGTTCAATATTGGAGAAAAGCAAATGATTGTCACTAAAAAGTTTAAATATTTGAATTTAGAATTTGTTTGGGATTTAGGATTTAGAGTTTAGGATTTTTATAGTTAACTATAAAGTTTTGGTATTTAAATTTGTAATTTGTTTGGGATTTAGAGTTTAGGATTTTTATAAAGGAGGCGTTATGGCAAGTGATTATAGTTTTGATGTCGTTTCAAAAGTTGAGCACACTACAGTTGATGAGGCTGTGAGTATCGCAAATAAAGAAATTGTAAACAGATATGATTTTAGAGGAACAAATTCCACTATTGAATTCAAAAAAAAGGAAGAAACTATTCAGCTGGTGTCTGCTGATGAATATAAAGTGAAAGCCCTTTATGATGTATTGCAGACAAAACTTTCCAAACGGGGATTGCCTCTTAAAAATTTTCAGCCCGGAAAAATTGAGCATGCTTTGGGCGGACAAGCCAAACAGAGCGTTAAAATTCAGCAGGGAATTCCGCAGGAAAAAGGAAAGATGATAAGCAGGCTTTTAAAAGATAAAAAAATAAAAGCCAATTCCTCCATTCAAGGCGATTCTTTAAGAATCTCGTCCAAATCAAAAGATGTATTGCAGGATGTAATGGCCTTATTGAAAGAAGAAGATTTCGGAGTAGCTTTGCAATTCGAAAATTACAGATAGTCGAATAGAGAGCAGATATCAGAGAGTAGTGAGTAGAAAAAAGAAGGCTTATTTTTTGTTGTTCACTGCTTTCTACTTTCGGCTCGCTGCTTACTAAACAAACTATGTCCATTCTAATTACAGGCTTAGATCAAATAATTACTTTTAAAAAAAGTAATGCTCCTTTGCGCGGCTCCGATATGCGTGATATAAACATTATCAAGTCAGGAGCCATATTGATTGACGGCGGGAAAATCGCGGCTATCGGAAAAGAGCGCGAAATTAAAAAACATAAGCTCGCCAAAAAAGCCAAACATATAAAAATGAGGGGAGTGGCTTTGCCAGGTTTTGTTGACAGCCATACTCATGCTATTTTTGCCGAGCCCAGATTAAGAGATTTTTCATTGCGCGTGAGTGGAGCTTCTTATCAGGAGATAAAAGCTTCCGGCGGCGGCATTATTTCAAGTATAAACGCGGTTAGAAAACAAAGCCCCGCTGAAATGGAAAAGCAATTGCTTGAACGCTCAAAGAAATTTCTTGAATGCGGGACTACTACGGCGGAAGTAAAAACCGGTTATGGCCTGGATTTTAAATCCGAAATTAAAATGCTTCAAGTTCTTAAAAAAGCCGGGCAAAAAACCGCTCTTGAAATGCCGGCCACTCTTTTATCGGCGCATAGCGTGCCGCCTGAATTTAAGGGGAATACCAAGAAATATTTGGAATTTATAATAGCTGAAATATTGCCTTTTGTCGCCAAAAAAAAACTCGCGGCTTTCGTCGATATATTTTGCGAGAAAGGTTATTTTAGCGCCCAAGAAAGTTTGGAATATCTTCTGGAAGCCAAAAAATACGGACTTATCGGCAAGATTCATGCCGAGCAGCTTTCAAGTTATGGAGGCATAGCGGCGGGAGCTTGCGCTTATGCCATAAGCGCGGATCATTGTGATTATGCCAATAGGGCCGATATTGAGGTCGCCAAACAAACGGAAATGATTTTAACCCTTCTTCCCGCTTCCAATTTTTATCTCGGCATAAGCAAATATCCAAATGCAAGAAAAATGATAGATTCGGGCGCCGCTGTGGCTTTAGCCACGGATTTTAATCCGGGCACCTCTCCGTGCTGGAATATGCAGGAAGTATTGTCAATGGCGGCCATTAATATGTCCATGACTTGCGAGGAAAGTATTGTGGCCTCCACTATAAACGGAGCTTACGCTCTTAATATGGGTGATAAAACCGGTTCTCTTGAAGTGGGCAAACAAGCGGATATGGCTATATTTGACGCCAAAGATTATAGAGAAATTTCATATTATTTCGGCGGCAATTTAAATTTAATGACGATTAAAAAAGGAAAAATAGTTTATAAAAAAATGCGCTAAGCGCATTTTTGGGTCACAGGTCACAGGTTGCAGAAAACAGCGTTGATGAAGAAATTGTAAATGTAATGACTTTTAGCTGTTTACCGTATGGTAGTCTGGCTGTCCGGTTATTTAAATTTTCGTGTAGGAATTTCAAAGTTGGCAGAGCAAGCTCTGCAACTACACCATGAGGTAGTTGCAAAGCTTGCTTTGCCTAAGTTATCGTAAACTAAAGGTGAATTATGAAAGCAAAAATTATTCTTTTTGATATTGACGGAACTTTGATAAAAGCGGGCAGCGCCGGCACAAGATCCCTTAATATGGCTATTGAAAAATTATTCGGAGTGAAAAATATATGCGATACTTTTTCACTTCAAGGCTGTACGGATAAAACAAATTTCGAGTCTGCGTTTATCAACGCTTGCGGAAAAAAACCTTCAAAAAAGGATATAGAAAATATAACCGCTGAATATTTGAGGCTTTTGCCTTCTCAAGTTTCAAAATCCGTAAAAAAAGGAATATATAAAAAAGTTAAAGGAATAAATAAACTTTTATCGCTTCTTTCAAAGCAAAAGGATGTTTTCATCGGCCTTGGCACGGGGAATATAAAGGACGGCGCGTTTCTTAAACTCAAGCCTTCCGGTCTTTTAAAATTTTTTTCGTTCGGCGGTTATGGCTGTGATTGCCATATAAGAAGCAATGTTCTTATAAAAGGAGTAAAACGCGCTGAAAAATTAACCGGAGAAAAATTTGCGCCTAAAAATGTTTATATCATAGGCGATACTCATAAAGATATTATAGCCGCGAAAGAGGCGGGCTATCATAGCGGCATTGTATTTGACGGCTTTGGAGATAAAAAGCTGATAATGAAAAACTCTCCCGAATTGATTGCCGATGATTTTTCCAATTTAACGCCGTGGCTTATCTGGCTGGGCCTTAAAAGAGATCCGAAAGGCATTAGGCGCGGAACCTATGTTTGCCCCGATACTCCCATTGAGCACGCGCATTTTGGCATGACGGGAATGGATTTGGGTGATGCCGAGCTTAGGCTTAAAAAACTGAGGAAAATTAAAAACAATAAATGAAAGAAAAAACTTGCGCGGTTTTTTATTCCGGGGGGAAAGACGGCCATTTGGCTCTTGTAAAGGCGGTTAAGAGCGGTTATAAAATTTCTTGTATCATAAATATTGACGGCGGAAAAAAGCATAGAGCGTTTTTTAATGATAAGAGAAAAACACCTTTAATAAGGCAACAAGCCAAAATAATGGGATTCCCTTTATTTGTTTATAAGCCTTCCGGTTCGTTCAAACCAAAAAAATTCGTGGAATCTTTTTTCGAAGTTATAGTCGCCGCGCTTAAAGAATATAAGTTTAATTCGGTCTTTATCGGTTCGACGGAAGATGAGGCGGAACATAAGAGCTTATTGGAACTTTCCGGAAAAATTAAAATAAAGATTATTCTGCCCATTGTTAAACAAAATATTTTTCAAATTATTAAGGAATGCGAGAATTTGAAAATCAAGCCTCTTATCAAAAGTGTTGATAAAAATGTCAGTCCCGCGTGGATTGGCAAGATTTTTGATTCGGATGTTTTGAAATATATAAGAAGAGAAAGAAAAAACGGAAATTTTATAGACGGAAACTATTTTCAAACCTTAGTTGTGTCCAGTCCTCTTTTTAAAGATGACAAAAAGGGGAATTTAATGAAAAATAAAAAATGCGCCGTTATGTATTCCGGCGGAAAAGACAGCCATTTGGCTCTTAGCTCGGCGCTCGAGAAAGGCTATGAAATTTCCTGTCTTATAAATATAGACGGAGGTAAAAATCATTCGCGTTTTTTTAATGAGTTAAAAACATTGGATATAATAAAAGAGCAGGCGAAAATCATGGGTTTTCCTCTTTTTGTTTTTAAAGCGGATGATAAATTCAAACCTAAAAATTGTGTTCAAAATTATTCTCAAATCATTAAAAAAGCTAAAGAAAAATATGATTTTGACTATGTTTTTACGGGATCAACGCAATCTTCGGAACATAAAGCTTATATGGAAAGTTCAAAAAAAACCGGAATTAAGCCCATTATGCCGTTTGGAAAGAAAGATTTTCGGGCAATCGCGCTTGAATGCCGGCGGCGGAATATTAAAGCGCTTATTGTGAGCGTT
>DAOWCC010000054.1 GCA_030639665.1 Elusimicrobiota bacterium
AATTTAATTCCCTGGGTGCCTTCCAAAAGAATTTGTTTGTCTTTGGCAAGCGCTTTATTTAGCAGAGTCGGAACATCTTTTATGAATTTTTTTAAGCGGGGTTCGTCTTTGGCGAATTTTATTTTTTTTCTGTCTATTCTTTCTCTTACCGCTTCTCCAAGTCCTGTTCCCACACTGCCGATGGTTTTCATCATTCGAGCGTTTCTTCTTTCCGCTTTCATTTGCCTTGGCTCTATGATTACAGCGTTGGGATCTATTATGATTCTGGACTCGCAATTTGTTTCTTTCATTTCTTTCATTAGCCAATCCGTGATGATATATGTTCCGCTGGCCAAAACCAATTTGGTTTTTTTATTTACAAAGCCGGCGGGTATGTTTTTTAAGGCGAATATTTTATCTTCAAAAAAAACGGTATGGCCCGCATTCGGCCCTCCGATTTTTACGCAATAATCAAAATTATTTTTATAAGCTAAGTAGGCGGAAATTTTCCCTTTTCCTTCATCTCCGGCTTGTCCTCCTACAACGATATCTACAGGCATATTAGCCCTCCTATTAATTTTTAGCTATTTTGTCCGCTATTCCGATATAACCTGTGCTTATGGAATTAAGTATTTCTTTTTTTACTTTATTGCTTACTTTAAGATTTTTTACAAATTTATTAAGTTTCCCTCGAGTTATTTTACTGCCGCGAGTTAAGGATTTTAAAAGTTCATAAGGGTTTGGGAAATTCTCCCTGCGAAGAATTGTCTGGATTGCTTCGGCAAATATTTCCGGATGTTGGGCGATTTGTTCTTTGGCCTTGGAGGAATTTACTTCAATTTGAGAAAATCCTTTTAAAATGGAGGTATAGGCGATTAAAGAATGAGCGAAAGCAACGCCGAAATTCCGTTCAACGGTGGAATCGGACAAATCTCTTTGAAGGCGGGATATGGGAAGTTTAGCGCTGAAGTACTGAAAAAGAGCGTTTGCCATGCCGAGATTTCCCTCCGCGTTTTCAAAGGCGATGGGATTTATTTTTTGCGGCATAGTGGATGATCCTATTTCCCCTTTTGCCGGTTTTTGAGTTAATAAGTCATCGCTTATATAGCGCCATATATCTTGGCACATATCCGTCAAAATCACATTTATGGCGCGTAGGGCGTCAAAAAGTTCGCAATAACTGTCATGAGGTTCTATTTGCGGCGTTATTTTATTAATGGAAATATTTAATTTGAACGAGTTATTGAGATGGTTAATGAAATTACCTGAAAATTTAGGCCAATCAATTCCGGGAAATGCCGCTATGTGGGCATTATAATTACCGGCGGCGCCGTTTAGTTTTGAGAGAATTTTAATTTTATTTATACGGTTTAGCTGCGAGGCAATCCGGTTTTCAAAAATTCTAAATTCCTTGCCGAAAGTTGTGGGAATGGCGGGCTGGCCATGGGTTCTGGCAAGAAGAATATTGCCGGAGTATTCATTCGCGAGTTTTAAAAGATGTTTTTGAATATTTTTAAGTTTTGGGAGAATTACTTTTTTTAGCGCTGAACTAAGCATCATCGCGTAAGCTATGTTATTGGTGTCTTCACTTGTCAAAGCAAAATGCAAATATTCGCTTGAATTGGAAAGCCCTTTTTCGGCAAATTTTGCCTTAAGATAATATTCAACGGATTTAACATCATGGCGCGTCGCGGGAATATCGGAATTTCCTTTAGTTTCTATTCTTTTAACTTCTTCAATATCGTTCGGAGAAGGGTTCTCCAAACTTTTGATAAAATTGATATCGGAAGATTTGAGTTTTTTGATTTTAACGGCTTTTTGCTTGGTCAAATACAAAAAATATTCACATTCAACGATAATTCGGTATTTTATCAAAGCCGCTTCGCTGAAATACTCTTTAAGCGTTTCGGTTTGATTTGAATATCTTCCATCCACTGGATTTATTAGAAATAATCTTTCCATAAGGTTAATAATACCAAAATTTAAGGACAATGGACATACAAGCGCGGTACCGGAAAATTTATGTTCCCTCATATTTCCAAGGAGAGATTTCAGCGCCATATAACGAACTCCGACTTCCGGCGAGGAGTCAGAAAGACGGATTTCCCGTAAAATTTAGAATAGCGCATATCTGTCGCAGAACCATATTTGTTTTGTTTTTTTATGCCGTTTTTGTACCGTATTTTCGTATTCGTATTTATATATATTTACGCAAAGAAAAGTTAATAACATTTATTTACAATGTAAATACTTATGATTTTATATAATGTGTAAATACTTTTATTCGCTTTGAGGAAAAACTATGGATATAATGACATTGGGCGGCGCTCTTTTGGGATTTTCGATTCTTTTGTGGGCAGGGCTGTCAACGGGAGTGTTGAAACTGCTTATAAATTTGCACGGTTTCGTTATTGTTGTTGGCGGCACTTTGGCTTCAGTCGCGATAAATACCAATTTACAGGGTTTTGTCAGCGGAGTTAAAGCTTTTATGCAGGTTATAAAAAAACAAGAATTGCCTACCGTTGATGAATCTATTCAAACTATTGTGCAATTATCCGATACGGCTCACAGAGAAGGCGGTATAATGGCTCTTCAAAATGTTGACCCTGTTTTTGCGGGAGGTTTTCTCAAAAGAGCCATTACGGTTGCCATGACCAGCGGACAATCCAATGAAACAAGAAATATTTTAGAGGATGAAGTCAGAAGAAAAAGGCTTCTCCGGCAAGAGGATTCCAATTTTTACAGGACAATGGGCGTTATCTCGCCAATGTTTGGCCTTGTGGGAACTCTTTTCGGAATTATTCAGACTTTAAGCAATCTTTCCGATCCCAGTAAAATAGGTATGTCTATGGCGGTTGCCATAACAAGCGCTTTATATGGTATAACCCTTTCCAATATGGTATTTGTCCCGATTGCGAATAAAATAAGAATAAACGCTATGCAGGAAACTATGATTCTTCAGCTTGTTGTGGAAGGGGTCATAGACATAATGAGCGGAAAACCTCCTCATCTTATCGATATGCATTTGAAAGGTTATTTAGAGGCGGGAACTTTAAATCCGCAAAGATAAATAGAATAAAGCAGTGTTGCGCTGTAGAAGCGGGAAGTAAGAATTTTGAAAATTAGAATTTGTAATTAATTTAAGGTTTGTGCTTTGGATATTGGGATTTACTAAATTATGCCTAGATTTTACGAAAGAGAAGACGAACTGGAAAATGAGCTTAACAGAGGCGCTCTGTGGGCTATTACCTATGGCGATATGATGAGCTATTTAATGATTTTCTTCCTCATTTTATTTGCGCTTTTCGCTTCCAAGGATGCTGTTTCGCAGTTTGCGGTGAAAGGCATGGAAGAGACCTTTGGTCAAGATACTCAGGTTACAAGAGAGATTTTTTCAAAACACGGCATACAGCAAATAGCGAAAGTTGAGATATCCGCGAATAAAATAAATATAAAGTTTTCCGAACCGGTGCTTTTTGAGCCGGGTAGCGATAGGCTTAAAAAATCGTCACTCCCCCATTTGAGGAAATTGGCTAAAGTTCTGATTGATTTGCCAAATCCCATTCAAATAGAAGGTCATACCGACAATAGGCCGATGGGCAGGCATTCTAAATTTAAGACAAATTGGGAATTGTCAGCCGCGCGCGCTTTCAGCGTTTTAAAGTATTTTGTAAGCCAAAGGGTCGCTCCCGAAAAGCTTTCGGCGGTGGGTTATGGAGAATTTAAACCTTTAAAAAGCAATGATATGCCGGAAGGAAGATCCGCCAATAGAAGAATTGAAATCAATATCATTAGGCATGAGATATAAAAGCGCAGCAGCGCTACAGGCAATAGTGTGGCAGAAAAGAAATGGAATTAAGTGATTAAGAAGCAAAATATAAGCATTAAGGAGTGATAGGAAAGGATTCTATAGGGCAGTTCTGCCGGGTCTTGTGTCGTCGTATTGCAAAGATTAAGCCTATTTGCTGCCAAGCTGTATTACCGTCGTACTGTCGCACTATTTTATTATGAAACTGACGACAAGATTTTTTCTGATATTGTTAATCATATCCGTTATTCCCATGATGATTTCCGTTTCATGGAATGTGCATCAATATCATTCCACCGCCAATACTTTTTTTGATTTACACAAAGCCGTTTCAAATCTTGCCGCCGCCAATATTGATGAATGGCTTCAGCGCGTCAACAGAAGTTTCGCTTTTTTATATGAAATTGAAAATCCTCTTAAAAGAACCAAAGTTGATGAAAATAAAATTATAAAACAGGCGACTACCGTAAATTCCGAAATAATGGCGCTTAGTTTTATCGGAGTGGACGGGAAACCGGTTTTTGAACTTCAAAGTAAAAAAATAAAATCCAAAAAACATTTAAGCGTTTATAATAAAGATCTTGTAGCCGAGGCCAATGAAACGGGCAAAGTCGCGCTGGGAGATGTTTTATGTATTGAAAATGACCCATATTTTCCCCTAGCTTATCCTCTTATAAACGGCAAAACGGTTTTGTTCTATTTTTCATTGTCCAATTTATGGGATAAATTAATTTCTCAAAAAACGGGTAAATCCGGAAAGGTCATAATTGTAAATGAAAAAGGAAAATTGCTTGGATGCCAGGATTCTAAAAATTCCAAATATAATGTAAAGCATATCCAAGAAACTTTTCTTGAATCGGGTAAATCAGGGTTTCTCAAAGATTTAAAAATAGGCGGAGAAAAATATTCAGGTTCTTACAGTAGAGCTGAAGGCTTGCCGTGGGTTGTCGTTTCTCTGCAGAGTAATGATGAGATTTACGGGCCTCGACGAAGAGCTATCATAATCTTTTCAATTTTCACCCTCGTAACATTGGCCATATCAATACTGATTATGCTTATGATATCAAAAAAAATAATTCAGCCGATAAACAATATCATGCATAGCGTAAAATATTTTTTGAGAGATCAGCGTTTGGATAAAGTTATTCCCAGAGAAGGCTGGCCGGAGATAAAAAACTTGGTTTCAATTTTAAACAGATTAATGCTGGAGCTTCAGGCTTATCGCGCTTTTCAATTAAATCAAATAGTTGAAGAAAAAAACAAAGCTCAAGCTTTGATAGACACTATTCCCGATGGAGTTCTTTTGATTGATAATGCCAATAGGCTTATTTATTCAAATGGCGTGGCCTTGAGGCTTTTGAATATTCCAAAGATATCTCCTGATATTATTATTCCCAATTCCGTAGCCAATAGAGATTTTAATGAAAAATTATCGGTTATTGTCACATCAAAAGAAAAACTTATGGAAACCGAAGTTTATGCCAAAATAAGTTTGGAGCCCCCCGTGTCAAAGAGCTTCCGCATAATTTCAAGACAGTTTATGCTTGAAACTCTTAAAAGACCGGGAAGAGTTATAATTTTGCGCGATATCAGCGATGAAAAAGAACTTGAAAAAGCGCGGGAAGATTTCTTCCATATGATTACCCACGACATGAGAGCGCCATTATCCACCATTCAAGGCTATGTTGAGTTATTGATAAAGATTATTCCCAAGGCGGAACGCACGGATAAATATTTAAAGAGTATGCTTTATTCATCCAGAAGATTAAGAGGCATGATTGATGATATTCTTAATACCACAAAGCTTGAAAAAGGCACTTTGATGCTTCAGACGGAAGAAATAGACGCGCAAGAGTTTTTGGATAGGATAGTGGAAAATCATGAGCCTGTGGCTGGACCTAAAAAGATTGAATTAAGCTCAAGTCTGCCCGCGCGGAATTTCAAGTTTTTTGGTGACCATTTAATGCTTGAACGGGTTATAACGAATCTTGTGGGTAATTCGCTTAAATTTACGCCTAAGGGCGGGCATATAAATCTTTCAGCTGAGGAAAATGAATCGGAAATCCGTATTTCAGTTGAAGATAATGGTCCGGGCATTCCCGAGAAGCAACGGAAATCTATTTTTGAAAAAGGTTCTCAGATGGAAGAGCATAAGAGTATGGGTTTTGGCCTTGGGCTTGCGATGTGCAGTATGACGGTAAATCTGCATGGCGGAAAAATATGGGTGGAATCTGAAGTGGGAAAGGGAAGTAAATTTATATTCACTGTTAGCAAAGCTTTAAATATTGATTAAGGAGCGTTTAGATATGAAAATACTTATTATAGATGATAATATGGAGTTTAGAATCATGATATCGGATTATTTTTCCGAACTTGGTTTTGAGGTTCTTGAAGCTGAAGATGGAAAAACCGGGCTTGAAATGGCGAAGAAAGTTGAGCCGGATATAATTTTTTTGGATGTTATGATGCCTGATATTGGAGGTATAGAAGTTTTAAGGGAATTGGGAGCTGATGATGACACAAGAAAAGTTCCGGTCTTTATTATTACAGGGTCTTATTTTGAAAGTAAAATGAATCAGCTTTTTATGCAGGAATCCAATTGTAAGGAATTTTTGAGCAAAACGGCTGAACTTGCGGTTATTCAAAAAAAAGTTGAAGCTGTTTTAGGTAAATAAGAAGGCGCTTAGCGCCTTTTTAAGTCACCAGTCACCAGTTGCCGGTAAAAACAAATATTTGCAAGTTAGAAGCAATTGAAGGAAAATTTATGCGAAAAATACTTATTGTTGATGATGAAACCGATTATCTGAATATAGCCGCTCAAATATTAAAAAATGCCGGTTTTTTTGTCATGACTGCTGAAAATGGAGAAGACGGTTTGGATATAATTGCCAAAGAAAGTCCGGACCTTCTTATTTTGGACATAGGTTTGCCGGATATCAGCGGCATTGATATAAAAAAACAGCTTAATAAGAATTTGACCGCTTCTAAAATTCCGGTAATCTTTTTTACCGTATGTTCCGATATGGAGTGTTTGCGCGACGCTTTAAATCAGAATAATTGCAAATATCTCATTAAGCCTTTTAACCCCGATGATTTGCTTGAGAAGGTTAATTCTTTTATTAAAAATTAAAATGCCGGATTCTTGTAAAAATATTGAAATCGCTTTATTGCTGCCTCAAAAAGAAATGAGGGAAGCCTTGTCGGTTTTATCATTTCCTTCGGAAAGTAATCTTTCCTGTTTTCAAACTGCCGGTCAATTTATAAATTCTTTAGCTAAAAAAACTCCTGATTTACTCATTTTAGATATGGCTCTCCCTGATATTACAGGTAATGATTTATTGCTTATTTTAAAAAAGAATCCCAAGCTGGCTAAAACGCTTATTGTGGCGGTTTCTGCCAATATTGAACTTTCACAAAAAGTGGAAAGTTTTGAGTCGGGAGCGGACGAGTATTTTGCTTATCCCGTTGATGAAAATCTTTTTGCCGTAAGAATTAAGAATCTTCTTGAAAGAAGATTCTTAAAAAAAGAATCCCCCTCCAATGTGATTAAATTTGACGGTCTTGAAATTTGCATGGATTCCATGACGGCGCGATATTTATCAAAAGAAATAAAACTGACCTCTCTTGAGTTTAGTATACTTCTATATTTTCTGAAAAATAAAAACAGAGTGATTTCCCGCTTAAGTCTTATATCCAATGCTTGGGATAGGGAATTTGATGTTCCGATAAGGGCGGTGGATAAAAGAATAGAAATTTTAAGAAGCAAGCTGGGAGCCTTTTCAAGCCATATTGAAACCGTTTTTGGCCTGGGTTATATGTTTAAATGAAGTTAAAGTGTCCGGGAGTCGCGAAGCCTTGTTTTTTTTAAGAGTGTTAAATAAATTGTGTAAACGGCTTTTAATAAAGTATTTCATATTTTAGGGTGGAAAATATAATCCATTTTATAAGCAGGGTTGGGACACATATTATAAAAGTCAAAAAAGATTACGGGAAAGATTTACGACGAACGATTTTAGGTTTTCGACTAAGGATTTGTAGCGAATTCCACCGGAACAGCGAGGATGTTTGAAAACAAAAACATTGTTTTTTGTTTGAGTTCCGGAGCTGGCGAAAAATCCGCAAGTCGCATAATTAGAAAACCTGTAATGAGTGAGTGTGAAACTTTAGCGGAATTTCTCTTAATAACTTTAAAAGCCACTTACACAGAAATTTTTATATACTCGTTTTTTGTTGTTGCCACATGTTCATGTTTCCAATCAGCTATATTTCTTTTTTCTCATCCCCCTTCTTTCTCTAACTTAGGAATGTTTTCATCAATCGCGAGCGGAAATTTAAATTGAACGATTACTCCTTTGGTTTTTCCGTTTTTTACCGATAGTGTTCCCCCATGGGCTTCGGTTATCTTTTTCGTTATTACAAGTCCTATGCCCATATGATCATCTTTTGTGGTATTAAATGGTTGATAAAGTTTTTCAAAGACTTCATGATCAATGCCTTTGCTTGTATCTTCAAATGTAAGAATCGCGGTTTTTTTATCATTTCCCATGGACAGCGTGACGGAAAGGGCGCATCCCGCGCTCATTGCTTCATAAGAGTTTTTAATTACTTGATAGAAAGCGAATTTGATTTTTTCTTTATTAATCCTGCATCTGCCGTCAGTTGTTATTCTTTTTTGCATTTTCATTCTTTTAAGGCGGAATGTCTTGTTCCATTGTTCAAGCATAGGCTCTATTATATCGCGCAGGCTAAAGTATTCTTTAATAAGCGGAGATTCATCCACATACTCTTCCCAGGCTTTAAGAAGATTTATGTTTGTGAGAAGGCCTTTTATGGGATTTGAAATCAGTTTGCGGGCTTGTAGCGGCAGTTTTATATTTATAATTTTTAAATCAGAGTGAAGCTTAATCAGTGACTTAATCATTTTATCGGTAAAATTTGTCTGTTCCTCTTTTATCATTGAATTCATTTTGATATTCTTGCGTTTAATATCGTCAATTTCAATTTCAAGAGCGTCCATTCTGCTTAATTGCTTTTTTAAAAACTCTATGGTATTTTGTCTGTCATTGAGTTTCTCAAATAGATTTTTTGAATAGGATGTTTCTTTTACGGATTTATCTTTAAGCTCTTGTATTTCAGCTTTTAAAAGATTTATCTTATTTTGCGCGCGCGTGTTCATTTCATGCTCTTGCCCCGCAGAAAGCTGAGAGTCGCGCAGTTTCGTGTTAATCCTCGTAAGATCGCTGTTTTTTTGATCGAGAACTTCTTCAAGATTTTTATTTATTTGATTGTTTTCAGAGAGGTTTTCCCTCATGCAATTGAGTTTTGATTGCAAGTGAAAAACCTTTTTTACCGCGTCCGCGAAATTATTTTTTTCTTCTTCAATTTTAATGTCGGCATCCTTGAGTTTTAGTTTAAGGCCGAGGGCTTCTTCCTCTTTTTCTCTGAGTTTTTTTCCAAGCTCTTTTTTTTCGGCGGAAACAGTGTTCATATCCCGCTTAAAATTTTCATATTCATTTTTAAGAGCGGTGAATGAATCAAGAAGTTCGGTTCTTGAGTTTTGAGCGGTATTTAAATCTTTTGTTTTTTCTTCAAGTTCAGCAAAGCGAGTTCGAAGCCGCGCGCTCATAGAGCGCAATTCTTTTTCGCTTAAAAGATTTTTAAGGGACAGTTCTTTTATATTTTCTCTTAGAGATTGGACAATTCCTTGAATTTTTTCCGTTTCTTGCGAAAGAAGTTTTTTTTCAAGTTTTGCTTTTATGAGATTGGCGGATAGCGTTTCAAGCAGATTTTCTTTTCCCGGTTTTGAATTCTTTTTCACGAGATTTGCTATTTCCGGTAAAGCCAAAAGCCCTTGCACTTTATGTTCAAATTCCTTAATTAGTTTTTGTTTTTCCTCTAAAGTATTATTGATTGCTTTTATTTCAGCTTTTAATTCGGATAAAACAATATTGGATAATTTGCTTCTTTTTTCTTCTTTGGAGAGTTTCTCCGTCAAGATAATTGTTTTTTCTTGCGCCGCGCCAAATTTTGAAATAAGGCTTTCCGCTTCTTTCATCAATTGGCTGTTTTGATTTATTTTCGCGTTAAGAGCGTCAATGGTTTCTTTAAGAGCAATTGATTTGTCATCTTTTTTTCGTATAAGGTCATCCAAATGCCGTATTCTTGAATTAAGCAAATCAATTTCTCTGGAATTTTCTTTAAAACTATCGCTTGCGTTATCGGCTTGCTTTTGAGCTTCGCCCATCGCGTCCCAAAGGTAATCTATTTCCGAATAGATAATCGATTCATTTTTTTTATTTTCGCTTGACATTATCAGGCCCTGTGTCCTTTAAGGGATATTTTGCCTTTTGAATCCATTTCAATCGCGGTGGATATAATTTTAGCTCTGGCGGCGATAACTTGCTCTCTTTCAACTTCTTTTATAAGCAGGTCTTTCACTATGGCCCTTAAATCATCGGGATAGACATTGATTACATGCCTTAAAGCGGATGAAGGAATGCCTTGAAGGCCCGTAGCCCAATCTTTATAAGGCAATGCCAGTGTTAAAGGTTTTAGGTTTTTAACATCCAAGGCGCAAATATCATCAAATGTCACAAGCGAGTCCTTGATTCTGTCAATATCTTTGGGATCAACATTAGGAAGATTATCAATTATGGCGGAGCGTTCATCCGCGTCTATTATACTTAGTAATCTGCTTAATTTATCACTTCCCTTAAGAGATTTTTCAATTTTCATTCTAATGGTATTTTCAATTTCCATAAGCCTTTCGGGCTCCGCTTCTTTCAGATTTATAATTTCTTTGGTGATTTCCTGGCGAATATTATTTGGAAAAGAAAGCAAGAGTTTGGAGGAAATATGCGGTTTTTGGTCTGTGAGATTAGCGATTATTACGGCTATATCCTCAGGAGGCTCATCCATTAAAATTTCGCTGAGTTCTTTCGTGGGCAATTTTTCCATAAAACCAAAAGCTGACTCAGATTCAAGCAGACCCGATATGGGCAAACCTTCAGCATCCATTATCTCGGGAAATTCCCCGTCAATATCTCCCTGAGCTCCGCCGATTTCCGGCATTTGTTGCATTGCCGGTCCGCCGCCGATAGGCCCCATGTCTGAGCGGGAGTTCAAGGCGCTTATGCGGGCATAATCAATTATGGTTCTGAAAAGATTGGAAGCCAGACCGTAAGCGATTATGGCGATTATGGCCAGAATTAAGGTCGCAATGGCCGCGATTAAAATTATTTTGCGATTATCATGAGAATCCATAAAAGATTTCCACCAAGGCAGCATATCCGCCTTTTTCATGGTTATTGAATCCCCTCTTTTCGCATCCAGGCGCATGATATCGGAAACCAGCAATTTTATGGTATTTGCTTTTGTTTGCTCTATAGTTTTGTCCAAGACGATGGAAGTTGTTATTTTTGTAATTTTAAATTCGCTTGTATGCTGAGCTTCGCCCTTTTGTTTTTTTATAAAGTCATTCGTTTTTTCCAGGATATTTACCGATGAATAGCCCGGCAAAGAAACGATATCTTCCTCTGGAGTTCCCGATTCGCTTTTTGATTTTGAAACCATTTCCCCTTCAATATTTATAAATACCTTGCTTTTTCCAATCCCGACCAGTTTATCCAAAAGCGCGGAAATATCTTCTTTCATGCGAGTGGCTATTTCAATTTCTTGAGGCGTGGACGATGCCGCCGCGAAAGAAACGGGAAGCATGGTGAAGCACAGCAATAATATCAGAGTGGTTATTTTTCTCATTGGTTTACTCATCTTAAATTCCTTACTATAATTTAAAATATTAAGATTACAAAGTTGTTACGAATAAGTATTAAAAAGGTGGCATCCGCCTTTTTAAAGCGATAGAAAGTTGAAAATCCAAATAACAAACAACAAAATTCAAATAAATTCCAAGAACAATTAAAAAACAAAACGACAGTTCAGCGGTGACAGCGTGATAAATCATAAATAAGAGTCGAAGAATAGCGGAAATAAAAGGAAATAATGTTGTTTGTTTTTTATATCATCCTATTTCCATATTATGTTGTTTCCGACCTCCCGCTTTTTGCCGCTGACTTCTTTCCTTTTATAGGCAGTTCAAACCAAAAAACAACTCCTTTCTCTTTTCGAGGCTCAAATCCAATGGTTCCTTTATGAAGTTCGATTACTTTTTTTGAAAAATAAAGTCCAAGCCCGGTTCCCTTTCTGTTTTTTTTGTTTTGGATTTGTTCAAAAGGAGAGAATATTTTGGCTTTGTCATTTTTATCTATGCCTATTCCCGTATCAAGCACTTCAACTCTTAAACGGTTTTTAGCGCTCGTAAAAGCTTTTACGGTTATCACGCCTTCTTTAGGCGTGAATTTTATGGCATTTGAAATGAAATTGCTCAGCACATGGCTTATCATTTCAGAATCAAGGTTGATTTTTGGAAGTTCCTCGCTGAGATTTAATTTAAGCGCGATTTTAGTTTCTTTCATTTTTGGCTGAAAAAAAATAAAAGTATCCGTGATAACTTTTTTTATGTCGCAATCGCGCCGAGAGAGTTCCATTTTCCCTTTTTCTATCTTTGACACATCAAGAAGCGTGGTTACAAAACTTGAAAGCCTTGAG
>DAOWCC010000064.1 GCA_030639665.1 Elusimicrobiota bacterium
GGAAAAGTAGAATTAAAATAAATTCGGTCTATCATCTAAAGTCTTACAGGATAAACCAACTTGCCCTACATTAGGCAAAGCCGCAAACCAATCGTTTACTTACGAGTCTCGGTGGGAACCCCCCGCCGAGATTGTTTGCTGTATTTTTTTGACCAAGCTACAAAGATGTCTCTATATAAGCAACAGCTTTGAAAAATTACAAAGAGGTGGCCATGAAACAACTTAACTTCTCTAAAATTCCGCAAGTGTTGGAAATTCCCGATTTGCTTGAAATGCAAAAACGCTCTTTTGAGTGGTTTCTTCAAGCTGATAAAGATCCTGTAAAAAGGGATTTGCAAGGTTTGCAAGCAGCTTTTGAAGATGTTTTTCCCATCGAATCCTCCGACGGAAATACGGTTCTGGAATTTATCAAATACGAACTTGGCCAGACAAAATATTTGTCTCAGGAAGAAGCCTTGGTCAGAGACGGCACCTATTCAGCTCCCCTTAAAGCTTTTCTGAGATTAAGCGCCAAGCAGCCCAGCGGCAAGCTTAAACAGGTGATGGAGCAAGATGTCACTTTATGCGAACTTCCCCTTATAACCGAAACAGGCTCTTTTATTTTCAACGGCGCGGAAAGAGTTGTAGTCAGCCAGCTTCATAGATCTCCCGGCATAATTTTTGAGGCGGATGAAGATAAGAAGCAATCCATTACCGGCAAACCTTTGTTTTTCGCGAGAGTTATTCCTTATAGGGGCGCTTGGGTGGAATTTGAATTTGATTTGGATAATATTTTATGGGTCCGCCTTGATAGAAAGAAAAAGATTTTGGCGACCACTTTCCTTAAAGCCTGCGGTATAGAAACAAATGCTGAGATACTTCAGATGTTCTATCAGTCCATTACCGTTCCCGTTAATGCCGCCAATTCTCAGAATATCATAGGGCATTTTGCCATAGAAGATGTGGTGGATAAAAAAACCGGAGCCGTTGTCTGGAATCTTGAAGACAGAGCCGGAACTCCCATTGACGATAAAACTTTCAAGTTTTTCGTTGCCAAGGGAATAAAAGACATAAAGCTTATCGCCGGAAATCCGACGGAAGATAATCCGGGGATAATACTTGATTTTACCGCTAAAAATCAGCCTAAAGATTCCGAGGCCGCAAAGTTTGAAATCTATAAAAAAATGAGAGGCCAGGATTTTATCGTTAAGGAGCATGCCGAAGCTCATCTTGATAATATATTCTTCAAAAGCCTCAGAAGATATGATTTCAGCGTAGTGGGAAGATATAAAGCGGCCAGAAAACTCGGCCCGCTTTATGAAGATCTTCATAAGCACAATAAGAAATTCTCCATTCCCAAAGAAAACAAAAGAAATCTTTGTCTGGAAGACATTATTGTCACTATCAAATATCTCATAGCTCTTAATATCGGTTTAGAGACTAAAGATGAGAAAGGTAAAAATATTTATGCCGTCGATGATATTGACCATCTCGGCAATAGGCGCGTTAGAAGTATCGGCGAATTGCTTGAAAACCAAGTCAGAGTCGCGCTTGTTCAAATCGCGAGAAATATCCGCGATAGAATGAGTAGATACCAGGATGAAAACCCCACTCCCAGAACTCTTATTAATGCCGCTCCTGTTGTGGCCATTATGAGAAAATTCTTCGGCACCAGTCAGCTTTCACAATTTATGGATCAGATTAATCCTCTTACGGAATTGACTCATAAAAGAAGATTGTCGGCTTTAGGGCCCGGCGGTTTGAATAGAAAAAGAGCCGGTTTTGAGGTTCGTGATGTTCATTATACTCACTATGGCCGGGTTTGCCCGATTGAAACTCCTGAAGGCGCGAATATCGGTCTTATTGTTTCATTGGCGGCTTATGCCAAGGTTAATAAATACGGATTAATAATAACCCCTTATAGAAAAGTAAATAATAAAAAGGTTTCCAGTGAAGTCGAATATTTGACCGCTAATGAGGAAGATGATATTTTTATCGCTCAAGCCAATACGCCTCTTAAAGAGTCTAAATTAGCCTCCGATCAGGTTTACGGCAGAATTAAGGATGATTATATATATAGAGACGCGGCTAAAATCCAGAATATGGATGTTTCACCTTTGCAGGTTATGTCAATTTCAGCCGCTCTTATTCCTTTCTTGGAGCATGATGACGCGAACAGAGCTTTGATGGGTTCAAACATGCAAAGACAGGCTGTTCCTTTATTATTGACGGAAGCTCCTTTGGTTGCTACAGGCATGGAGCCTAATGTGGCTCAGGATTCAATGGCTTGTGTTACGGCCAGAACTGCCGGCAAGGTTATTTACGCCACCGGCGATATGATAGCCATTAAACCGGAAAAATCCAAAGAACCGGATGTTTACCATTTAATAAAGTACAAAAGATCCAACCAGGATACTTGCGTAAATCAAACTCCTATTGTTAGAAGTGGTGATATTGTTAAGAAAGGCGATGTTATAGCCGATGGACCGGCGACAAGCGGCGGACAGCTTGCCCTCGGCAAGAATGTTCTTGTGGCTTTCATGAGTTGGGAAGGTTTTAATTATGAGGATGCTATTTTGGTTTCAGAGAGACTCGTGGAAGACGATGTCTTTACTTCAATTTTCATAGAAGAATTCGAAGTTGAAGCCAGAGACACAAAACTCGGACCTGAAGAAATAACCCGCGATATTCCAAATGTCAGCAGTGAGGCTCTTGAGCATGTTGACCAGGACGGAATAGTGATTCCTTCAACTATGGTCGGCCCCGGCGATATACTTGTTTGTAAAGTTTCGCCTAAAGGAGAACAGCAATTGTCTCCCGAAGAGAGGCTTTTGAAAGTGGTTTTTGGAAAAAAAGCGGAAGATGTTACCGATACTTCCCTTAAAGTTCCTCCGGGCGTAAACGGAAAAATTATAGGCACCAGAGTTTTTGTCAGACGCGAGAAACTTTCCAAGCCTGAGGAAAAGAGAAGAATAGATGAAATTAATGAAGAAATGAGACAACATCTCGGTTCTCTTAAAGCCTATAAAAAAGAAGTTTCCAAAGACGCCAAGTCAGCCAAAGAGGTTGAAGAATTCTATAAAATGATGGAAACAAAAATTCGCGCCAAATTTGCCAGAGAAAGAGAGCTTTTAAGGCATACGGGCGAATTAAGCGTAACCGTCAACAGAGTTGTAAAAGTTTATATGGCTCTTAAACGGCGTTTGAAAGTCGGAGATAAATTTTCAGGAAGACACGGTAATAAAGGCGTTATAGCCAGAATTCTTCCTAAAGAAGATATGCCGTATTTGCCCGATGGCACGCCGGTTGATGTCGTGCTTTCTCCTCTGGGCGTTCCGTCCAGAATGAATGTCGGACAAATACTTGAAACCATACTTGGCTGGGCGGCTCATCATTTGGATACTCAGATGATTTGTCCCGTGTTTGACGGCGCCACGGAAGCTGAAGTTGTCGAGCAGATACAATTGGCCAAGAAAAAATTAATGAATGAAGGCGTTCCGGAAAGTTATTTGCCGGACGATTATTGTAAGATAACCCTTTATGACGGCAGAACGGGAGACGCTTTCCATGAAAAGGTAAACATAGGCTATATGTATATGCTTAAGCTTATCCATCTTGTGGAAGATAAGATTCACGCCCGTTCCACCGGACCATACAGTCTTATTACGCGTCAGCCCTTGGGCGGAAAGGCTCTTTTCGGCGGACAAAGATTCGGTGAAATGGAAGTCTGGGCCATGGAAGGTTATGGAGCGGCTTATGCTTTGCAGGAATTTCTGACCGTTAAATCGGATGATTTTGTCGGAAGGACTAAGATATATGAGTCCACGATTAAGGGAGAATTTTCTCCCAAACCGGGTATTCCTGAATCATTTAAAGTTCTTGTAAAAGAGCTTCAGGCTTTAAGTTTGGATGTTGACCTTATAAATGCCAGTGAGGATGATATTAAGCCCGTAAAGGCAAAAACAAAGGCGAAATCGAAAAAGAAATCCGCGGTCAAAGCGTAATTCATAATGCTTCGCATTATGAGGTTTCAGGTCGCAGGTCACAGGTGGCAGGCGACTTTAGAAACAGAAAGAAGTTGAATTTTTTGACATTCGTATACTACTTGTGACTGGTGACTTGTGACTTGTGACCAGTAACCCTCCGTAGGAGGGTGACTCGATACTGACGGGAGATTGAATATATGGATAATTTAACACAAGCAAGAAGAGTTTTAGGGTTTGGAAAAACCAAGAAAAGAAAAGAGATTAATTATACTGATTTCAATGCCATTAAAATCGGCATAGCCAGCCCTGACAAAATAAACAATTGGTCTTATGGTGAAGTAAAAAAACCCGAGACAATAAATTATCGAACATTAAAGCCCGAAAGAGACGGTCTTTTATGTGAAAGAATATTCGGACCTTCCAAAGATTATGAATGCGCCTGCGGTAAATACCGCTGGATTAAATTTAAAGGCATAGTTTGCGACCGTTGCGGAGTTGATATTACCGAGAGCAAAGTAAGAAGAGAGAGAATGGGTCATATAGATTTGGCCGCTCCTGTCGCCCACATATGGTTTTTGCGCAAGAGTCCGTCGAGAATAGGAATGATTTTAGGCATGAAACCGTCGGATCTTGAAAAAGTGGTTTATTACGCCTCTTATGTCGTGCTTGAAGAAACCAAGGATTCGGTTACCGGCAGAGTGGAGTTTAAAGTCGGAGATATATTGAAAGAAGCCGAGCTTAATGAAGCCAGAAAGAAATTTTCCAAAATAAAAGTGGGCATAGGCGCTATTGCCGTAAGAGAACTTTTGGAAAAAATTGATTTGGAAGAAGAGATTAAAAAAGTTCATAAAATGATTGAGACGGTTAAGCAGGAATTGGATCGTACTAAACTTATTAAAAGATTAAAAATGTTAAACGGTTTTCTTTCCGGCGGCAATAGGCCCGAATGGATGATAATGACCATTCTTCCCGTGCTTCCTCCCGATTTAAGACCCTTGGTTGCTCTTGAAGGCGGCAGATTCGCCACATCCGATTTAAATGACCTCTATAGAAGAATTATTAATAGAAACAATAGGCTTAAACATATTGAGGCTCTTAGAGCTCCTCAGGTCATGATTTACAATGAGAAAAGATTGCTTCAGGAATCTGTTGACGCTTTAATCGAGAATGGCGCCAGAGGCAAAGTTGTATTGGGCGCCGCCAATAGGCCCTTAAAATCCATTTCGGATATTTTGAAAGGTAAGCAAGGAAGATTCAGACAGAATCTTTTGGGTAAAAGAGTTGATTATTCCGGACGGTCCGTTATAGTTGTTGGCCCGAGTCTTAAACTTAATCAATGCGGTCTGCCTAAGGATATGGCGCTTGAACTTTTTAAGCCTTTTGTTTTGGCTGAATTAATAAAGATGGAAAACATTACTCTTAAACTTGCCAAAAGAAAATTGGAGCATGCCGATGATGAAATTTGGGATATACTTGAAAGAGTTACCAAGCATCATCCCGTAATGCTTAACCGCGCTCCCACACTGCATAGGCTCGGTATTCAGGCTTTTGAGCCCGTATTGATTGAAGGTTTAGCCATACAATTGCATCCTTTAACCTGCGCGGCTTTCAACGCTGACTTTGACGGCGACCAAATGGCTGTCCATGTTCCCATTTCTCAGGAAGCGCAAGTTGAAGCCAAGACGCTTATGATGGCTACAAACAATATTTTGTCTCCCGCGTCAGGCAAGCCGATAGCGGCTCCTTCTCATGATATGATTCTGGGTATCAATTATGTAACCAAGATTAAAGTCGGAGAAAAGGGTGAAGGAAGTATTTTTACAGATAGAGAAGACGCTATTTCATCTCATCAGCACGGCAAAATAGCTCTTCATGCCAAAATAAAAGTCAGAGGCATAAATAAAATAGGTTCTGGCGGTGAAGATAAAGGCGTAAAAGCGAAAGATTGGACTGATTATACGACTGTCGGAAGAATAATATTCAATGAAGCTGTTCCTGAACAGGTGCCTTATATAAATAAGGTAATCACAAAGAAAGATGTTTCCAATCTTGTGGATGATTGTTTTAAAGATCCCAATATTGGTCATCATAAGACCGTTATACTTTTGGATAATCTCATGAAATTGGGGTTCAATTACGCGACAAAGTCCGGTTTAAGTATTTCCTTAAACGATATGATTATTCCGTCGGGAAAACCCGAGATAATCAAGATGGCGCAAAAGCAGGTGAAAGAAATCGAGAAACAATCCAAAATGGGTGTCATAACCGAGAATGAAAGATATAATAAAATCATAGATATATGGACAAAAGTCGGTGATAAAGTAGCTGACATGATGTTCAAGGAAATGGGTAAACAAGGCGAGAGAGTTTTTAAAGAAGGCGAAGCAAGATTTAATTCCGTATTTATGATGGCTGATTCCGGCGCCAGAGGTAATCGTCAACAGGTTAAACAGCTTGCCGGCATGAGAGGTTTGATGGCTAAGCCGCAGAAAAAACTTACCGGCGGTCAGGGTGAAATTATCGAAAACCCCATTCTTTCAAACTTCAGAGAAGGTTTGTCCATTCTTGAATATTTTATATCAACGCATGGTGGTAGAAAAGGTTTATCCGATACGGCGCTTAAAACCGCGGATGCCGGCTATTTAACCAGAAGATTGATAGATGTGGCTCACAATGTGGTTGTTGTGAATAAGGATTGCGGAACTATCAATGGTGTTGAATTGAGAGCTCTTAAAGCAGGCGAAGAAATTATGGAAAGCCTGAAAGACAGAATAACAGGAAGAGTTTTAGTCCAGCCCGTAAAATTTCCCGCTACTAAAGACGAAAAAGCCAAAACTTTTAAAGTCGGTGAAATGGTTAGCCCCGAAATGGCTGATGAAATTGAAGCGGCTGAAATTGAATCGGTTCATGTCAGATCTCTTTTAACTTGTGAGGCTGAAAACGGCGTTTGCGCGCAATGCTACGGCATGGATTTAGCTTCCGGCCGGATGGTTGAACAGGGCGAAGCCGTCGGCATAATAGCCGCGCAGTCAATCGGCGAACCCGGCACCCAGCTTACTTTGAGAACCTTCCACATCGGTGGTACTGCGTCCAGAGTTCTTTCTCAGTCGGATATAAGAGTGAAGGTTGAGGGAACTGTTAAATTTTCCAATCTTAAGACTCTTAAAGATAGAAACGGCAATAATATTTGTATATCAAGAAACGCCGTTATAACTCTTGAGCACAGAGGAAAAGTTATTGAAGAATATAAAATTAATTATGGAACCAAGATAAGAGTTTCCGATAAAGCGCATGTCAAAGTTAAAGACATTATCGCCGAGTGGGATCCTCATACTATTCCCATTATTACGGAATATAAAGGAGCAGCCAAATTCATGGATGTTAAAGAGGGTGAAACTCTTCATGAAGAAAGAAATAAAGTAACGGGTATAATTGAAAGAAAAATAATCGAGCATAGAGGTTCCAAAAGAAACCCGAGAATTATTATAGAGCATAAAGGCAAACATCTTGCCACTTATCCTCTTCCCACGGACACGGTTATTATAGTTGAGCCGAAAGAAGAAATTATGGCCGGAGATATCATAGCGAAAATACATAAAGAAGCCTCAAAAACCAAGGATATAACGGGAGGTCTTCCCAGAGTCGCCGAGCTTTTTGAGGTAAGAAGACCTAAGAATGCCAGCATTATCTCAAAAATAGAGGGTGTGGTTGCCCTTGGAACATCGCCGAAAGGTTTAACTGAGGTTTCGGTTAAAAATGAAGAGTCGGGACAGATAGATGTGTATCCGATTCCTTATGGTAAGCATCTTCTCGTTTATGAGGGTGATAGAGTTGACGCCGGTGAAGCGCTTACGGACGGCTCTGTGGATATGCACGATCTTCTAATGGTTAAAGGTGTAAAGGAAGTTCAGAACTATATCGTGGAAGCCATACAGGAAGTCTATAGATTGCAGGGCGTGAATATCAATGACAAATATATAGAGACCATAGTAAGACAAATGCTCGGCAATGTAAGGGTCACCGATCCGGGTGATAATTCTTTCTTGAAAGGGGAAATAGTGAACAATGCCGTATTTAGAAGGGAGAATAAAAAGGCTGAAGCGGAAGGCAAGAAACCGTCTCAAGCTGAACCTATTCTTCTTGGAATCAGCAAGGCTGCTCTTGCGTCCGAGTCTTTTGTTTCAGCGGCAAGTTTCCAGGAAACAACAAGAATTCTGACCGATGCGGCGGCTGTCGGCAAGACCGATTATTTGAAAGGTCTCAAAGAAAATGTTATAATAGGACATTTAGTGCCCGCGGGTAGCGGCTTTGTAAGCAGAAATTTTAAGCAGAATGAAACTGAGGAGGAGTGAGCGGTATTTAATATATTATGGCAACAATAAACCAATTGATTAGAAAAGGAAGAAAGGCTTCCAAAAAATTCAGCAAGGCGCCTGCATTGATGTCTTGTCCGCAGAGAAGAGGGGTATGCGTCAGAGTTTATACCAGTACTCCCAAGAAACCCAACTCCGCTTTAAGAAAAGTCGCGAGAGTAAAGCTTACTTCAAAAATTGAAGTAACGGCTTATATTCCCGGTGTGGGACACAGTCTGCAAGAGCATTCCATAGTGCTCGTTAGAGGCGGTCGTGTTAAAGATTTACCCGGTGTGAGATATCACATTATTCGCGGCGCTCTTGATACTTCCGGTGTTGACGGAAGAAAACAGAGCAGATCGTGTTACGGAGCGAAAAGACCTAAAGCAGATAAGAAATAATTTAAACGGAGAAATGTATGCCCAGAAAAGGATTAAGACCCAGAGATAAGAGACCCTTGCCAAGCCCGGATTTCAAATATAATTCCGTCTTGGTTTCAAGAATAGTAAATAAATTGAATTATGCCGGCAAGAAAATTGCCGCCGAGAAAATAATTTACGGCGCGATGGATATTCTTAAAGAGAAAACCAATGAAAATGCCTTGGATGTTTTTGTTAAAGCCATTGAAAATGTTAAACCTCTTTTGGAAGTTAAAGCGCGCAGAGTCGGCGGTTCCAATTATCAGGTTCCCATTGAAGTAAAAACCATGAGAGGAACATCTCTTGCGATGAGGTGGATTATAAACGCCGCGAGAGGAAGAAAAGGCATTCCCATGAAAAAAAGATTGGCTGAAGAGCTTTTGCTTGCTTATAAAAAAGAAGGAACGGCATTTAAGAAAAGAGAAGATACTCATAGAATGGCTGAAGCCAATAGAGCTTTCGCTCATTATAGGTGGTAAAACGCTGAGCGTTTTACCGCTCGGCAGCGCGACAGCTTGGCAGCTAGACTGCCAAAAAAGCTGTTTAACCGTCTAGCCGTCTGGCAGTCAAACATACATCAAATTTTGTATAAGGAAAATTATGGCAATTGATTTAAATAAAGTTAGAAATATAGGGATTATCGCGCATATAGACGCAGGCAAAACAACCACAAGTGAAAGAATTCTTTACTATACGGGAAAGATTCATAAAATCGGAGAGGTTCATGACGGAACCGCCGTTACAGACTGGATGCCTCAGGAAAGAGAGCGCGGTATAACCATTACGGCCGCCGCCATATCCACAATGTGGAAAGATTATACGGTCAATATTATTGATACGCCGGGACATGTTGATTTTACGGCTGAAGTGGAAAGGTCTTTAAGAGTTCTCGACGGCGCTATAACGGTATTTGACGGAGTGCAGGGCGTGGAACCTCAATCTGAAACGGTTTGGCGTCAAGCTGATAAATATAAAGTTCCCAGAATTGCCTATATTAATAAAATGGATAGAACCGGCGCTGATTTTTATATGTCGGCTAACTCCATTGTTGAAAAACTCGGCGGAAACGCCGCCCCCATACAGATTCCTATCGGCGCTGAAGATAAATTTATCGGTATGGTGGATTTAGTAACCATGAAGTCCATGATTTGGGACGGTGACGGTTTAGGCGCTGAATTTGTTGTCGGAGATATTCCCGAGGATTTAGTTGAAAAATCCAAAGAGTACAGAGCCAATCTTATTGAGAAATTGGCGGATTTTGATGAAGCGATAATGGAAAGATTTCTCGACGGTAAGGATGATTTTACCGAAGATGAACTGCGCAAGGCGATAAGAATCGGAACCATAGCCGGTAAATTTTTTCCTGTTTTTTGCGGTTCTTCTTATAAAAATAAAGGTGTTCAACCTCTTATGGACGGCGTAGGATATTATCTGCCTTCGCCTTTGGATGTTCCTCCCGTTACGGGAACGGATATAGATACAGGGGAAGAACTTAGCAGAAAGCCAGATAATAAAGAGCCTTTCTCGGCGCTTCTTTTCAAAATACAGCCCGATCCTTATGTCGGAAAACTCAGTTTCTTTAGAGTTTATTCCGGAACATTAAAAACAGGCGACAGTGTTTATTTTTCAAGAAAGAGAACAACCGAGAGAATCGGCAGAATTTTAAGAATGCATTCCGATAAACGGGAAGAAATGAAAGAAATTTGCGCCGGAGATATCGCGGCCACGGTCGCGGTTAAAAACGCTTCAGTGGGTGAAACCATATGTTCCGAAGATAAGCCGATTTTACTTGAAACCATAACTTTCCCCGAGCCTGTAATCTCCATCGCTATCGAGCCCAAGTCAAAAGAAGATGAAGAAAAAATGGGTATAGCCATGGGCAGATTGGCGGAAGAAGACCAAACTTTTAGAATTAAAACAGATGAAGAAACATCCCAAACCATTATTTCGGGAATGGGCGAACTTCATTTGGATGTTCTGGTGGACAGACTTAAAAGAGAATTTAAGGTTCAAGCCAATATCGGCCAGCCTCAAGTTGCTTTTAGAGAGTCTGTTAAAAAGAAAGTTGAGCAGGAAAGCAAATTTATCAGACAATCCGGCGGTCGTGGTCAATACGGTCATGTTTGGATTACTGTTGAACCTCAAGAACTTGGAAAGGGATTTGAATTTGTTAACGCGATTAAACAGGGCAGAATTCCCAAGGAATTCATCGCTCCCGTTGAAAAAGGCTGTAGGGAAGCCCTTGAAAGCGGAGTTTTAGCGGGTTATCCCATAGTTGATATAAAGGTAACTTTATTTGACGGTGCATTCCATGAAGTTGATTCGTCTGAAATAGCCTTTAAGATAGCCGGAGCTATGGCTCTTAGGGCCGCTTGCAAGAAAGCTTCCGCTTATCTTATGGAGCCCATAATGAAAGTTGAGGCTGTAATGCCGGAAGTCAATATGGGAGATGTTATAGGCGATTTGAATTCAAGACGGGCAAAAATTACTGAAATGGGAAATAGGGGAAATGTGAGATTCGTTAAGGGAACTGTTCCCTTATCGGAAATGTTTGGTTATGCCACTGTAGTTCGTTCCATATCGCAGGGCCGCGCTTCATTTAGCATGGAGCCGAGCCATTATGAAGAGGTTCCTTCCAATGTTTCAAAAACTGTAATTGAGAAGAGAACCGCTACGCCTGCATAAAAAAGTGTAAACACTTTTTTAGGTAGCAGGTCTTAGGTAGTAGGTCACAAGAAACGGCAGGGAATAATTTAGAGATTAACGATTAGGAGAAAAATAAAATGGCAAAAGAAAAATTCGACAGAAACAAACCGCATGTGAATGTAGGAACAATAGGACATGTTGACCACGGTAAAACGACATTAA
>DAOWCC010000237.1 GCA_030639665.1 Elusimicrobiota bacterium
TCATAACTTAATTTTTTCTCTTTAAGGTTTTCTTTAACCATTTCAAGAGAATTCTCTTTATGCAGTTCCGACTCCAAAAACCATCTATCAAACTCAACGCCAAAACCTTTCATATCTTCTTTATGTAAGACAATCATCTTTTCAAGGGCAAAGTCCGAAAACTCTTTATCGGCCCATTCTTTCGCGTCGGAGGGAAGCTTTAAAGCGATATCTTTGAGATAATCGCCTTGATAACCGTTCTCCGGCAAATCCCTATTAAGAAATCTCGCCTTCAAAGATTGTCCCAAAAGCTCAACTTGCTTACCCATATCATTTACATAAAATTCCGAACTGACCTTATAGCCTAAAAATTTTAAAATCCTGATAAGGCTGTCTCCCAAAGTCGCGGCGCTGCCGGAAGCCAAATGCAAAGGCCCCGTCGGGTTCGCTGAAACAAATTCAATATTTATATTTTGATTGGAATTATCCGAATCTTTAAAATAATCGGGAAGAGCAAGCATATCACCCAGATTATTAAGCAAAAATTCTTTCTTAAGATTTACATTGATAAATCCAGGCGGCGCCACGGCAATAGACTCTATATTGGCATGAGAAAGATTCTCCGCCGCTTTTTTTGCTATTTCCATCGGCGGCATTTTAAGAATTCTGGCCGCGGAAATGGGCCAGGCTATGGATAAATTGCTTTTTACATGAGCCGGACTCACGGAAAAACTGAATTTTTCAAACGCGGAAGATTCCAAATCAAAGGTCTTTTGAATGCTGTTTTTAATTTCTTTTTCAAAAGAGTTAAACATAATAAACTCGATAAGAGAGCAGAGAGCAGAAAGCAGTTAGTAGGTAAAGCATGTCAAAAACCTTCTTATTTCTTAGTAGTCTTCTTGGCGGTTTTTTTCTTAACCACTGTTTTCTTAACAACTTTCTTTACGGGCTTTTTGGCTGTTGTTTTTTTAACAGCTTTCTTCGCGGCTTTTTTAGCAACCGTTTTCTTAACAACTTTTTTAACCGTCTTCTTTTTCACAGCCTTTTTCTTAACACCCGCCTTTTTAACAACTTTTTTCACAGCTTTCTTAGCAACCGTTTTCTTAATAATTTTTTTCACAGGTTTCTTTACAGCCGCTTTTTTAACGGTTTTTTTAACAGTCTTCTTTTTCACCGTTTTTTTCTTAACCGCCGCTTTCTTAACAATTTTTTTTACGGGCTTTTTAACGGGAGCTTTTTCCCATTTAACTTTTTTAAAATCATGATAAACCTTATCCAAAGAATAAAATTCTCGGGAAATAGGATCAAAAATATGAACTATTATTCCGCCATAATCAATGATTTTCCATTTTTTACTTGCGGGTCCGTCTCTATAAAGAATATAAGCATCTTTTTGTTTAAGTTTTCTTGAAATATCATCTTCAATCGCGCTCATCTGAGGATAAGATTCCGCCGTCATTACAACTATATAAAAAGCCAAAGACGATTCTTCCGTAAGTTCATAAACTTCAATATTAGAGGCTTTTTTCTCACTGCCGATACCGGCAGCCAATAAAGCTATTTTTTTAAATTCTTTTTTCTGGTTCATATGGTGTATTTTTTCTCCTTAAGCTTCTCCATAAGTAAAAGTTCCGCCCTATGGTCGATATTTTCCATGGCCGAAGCCAAGATTGATGATATTGTATTAAAAATGGTGCTGAGATTATTTCTCTCAATATTGCTGAGGTCCGTTTCTTTTGAAAAGAGAATATAACCGAGTTTTTTGTCCTTTAAATTAAAAACCGCGACATAAGCACGTTCATTAAACCAACCGGTTTTAATCTCTTTGCCGGAAAGACTTATTTTCTTTTCTTCTTTAAATTTTTCCTGAGAAAGAACCAAGTCGTACTCCTCATTGAACTGATTATACATATGGGCGTCAATATTCCATATGCCGTCTAAATATGGAGCAATTTCACCGGCCGCTTTAATAAGAAATTCTTTTGACGACTCATGGTCTTCCATAACAAGATTACTTAAATCAAAAAGCATTGTAAGCTCATTGGATGTGTTTTGAAGTCTTCTTAAAACCGTTTTTGTTATTTCCACAAGAAAAGGAATTCCCGTCTCGGGCTGTTCTTTAATGAAATTGAAAAAATCCTGATGACTCAACTCATACAAAACCGTATCGGCATAAGCTCTTGCCTGAGCGGTTCTGGCTTTTTCCTCAATAACCGCCATTTCACCAAAAAACTCTCCCGCGCTCAAAAGAGCCAATTGCTTAAACTCTTTTCCTTCTTCATCAAGTTTTTTCTCAATTACAACTTCGCCTTCAATGAGAATAAACAAAGTGTTTCCCTCATCGCCTTCTTTAAAAACTATATCCCCGGCGGCATATTTTTTCCGGTCAAAAGCTTTAAAAAATTCTTTAAGCTTATCATCCCCGAATTTTTTGAACATGGAAATTTCTTTAAGACTTTTAAAATCTGACTCATTCATAAAATTTCTCCTTTATACGCCGCCTATAAGTTTCTTTAACATCTCAGGATTATGCGCTTTGGAAAGA
>DAOWCC010000111.1 GCA_030639665.1 Elusimicrobiota bacterium
ATTATTGTCATGATTCAAATTATGACGCTTACGGACCAAATAATGCAATAAGCCTATTTGGGGCTCATTTATATTGGAAACACTTTTGATTTCAGGCTCATCCTGTATTGGACAAGACTTCCCATTGAAGGAAGCAGTTATATATGCTATTATAGTGTAGCTACGAAGTTCTAACTGCTTTGGAGTACAATATCGCGGAGGTTAAATGTTGAACATATCAATGAAAGCAATGCTTGAAGCCGGTGTCCATTTTGGTCACCAGACTTATAGATGGAATCCTAAAATGTCCCGTTATATATTCGGGGAAAGAAATGGTATCCATATTCTGGATTTACAGAAAACCGTTAGAGAATTAAAGAAAGCTTACGCTTTCGTCAAAGATTGCGCTAAACAGGGCAAGTCCTTTATATTTGTCGGAACCAAAAAGCAAGCTAAAGACTTGATACGGGAAGAAGCCCAAAAAGCGAATATTCCGTATGTCCATGAAAAATGGCTTGGCGGCATGCTCACCAATTTTGAAACTCTTAAGAGCTCTATAAAAAGACTTGAAGAACTTGAAAAACTGGAAGCTGACGGACTTTTTAAAGTGATGTCAAAAAAAGAAGTTTCACGGCTTACAAAAGAAAAAACCAGACTTCTGAAATTACTTTCCGGAATAAGACATATGACTAATTTACCGGAAATAATGTTTGTGATAGACCCGGTTGAAGAAATTGGAGCTATGAAAGAAGCCAAGAAACTCGGAATTACAATTGTCAGTGTTTGTGATACCAATTGCGATCCCGATGCCATCGATGTGCCCATTCCCGGAAATGACGACGCTTCAAGATCCATAAGGCTTTTCTGCGCCACTATGGCGGATGCCATTATTGACGGCAGAAAAGAAAAAGAAGACGAGGCTATGGCGGTTAAACAGGCTGAAGAAAAAGCTGAGATGGAAGCTGCGAACGCGGCTGAGGAAAATGTTCCTGAGACTGAAGCTGGAAGCCCTTCCCAAGAATCCGTGAGCGAGCCGGAAGCCCCTCAATCTAAGGCGCAAGATAAGACTGAGCCTAAAATTGAAGAGCCCAATGAGCCGAAAGCCGACATTGAAACCAAGACTGAGGCCGTGAAAACTGAGGAATAATTTTTTCATTTTAACAACACTGTAAGGAGATCTTTTATGCCGGAAATAACAACCAAGCAAGTTATGTCAGTAAGAGGAAAGAGTGGCGCGGGCATTATGGCCTGTAAAAACGCTCTTAAAGAAACCTCTGGCGACGAAGAGAAAGCGGTAGAAATTTTGAGAAAAAAAGGCCTTAGCGGTCTTGCCAAAAGAGCCGGAAGAGAAATGAAAGAAGGCATGGTTACCGTTAAAACTTCCGACGATAATAAAACAATCGCCATATTGGAAGTAAATTGCGAAACTGATTTTGTTGCCAGAAACCCCGAATTTAAAGCTATTTCGGATGAGATTATGGCTCTTATGTTAAGCGATGGCAGCGTAAGTAATCCTGCTGAAAATGAAATTGCTAAGGGAAAGATTAAAGAATTTGCGATTAAAGTCGGCGAAAATATGCAAATAAGACGCGGAGCGGTTCATAAACTGGATGAAAATACCGTTGCCAATTATTATGTCCATAGCGATTCCAAGAAAGGCGCCGTGGTTCTCTTTACTGTCGAGGGAGATGGTTCTTCGGATGAAAGTCTTCCCGCTTTGGCAAGGGACCTTGCCATGCAATCTGTCGCTATGAATCCCAGATGGCTGAAGAAAGAAGATGTTTCTTCGGAAATTATAGAGAAAGAAAAAGAGATTTATAAAGAAAATCCCAAAGCCGCGGGAAAATCCGGCATAGCATTGGAAAAAATGCTTGAAGGTAGAATTAATAAATTCTACCAAGAGAATTGTCTTTTGGAACAGGCTTCAATAAGAGATTCCAAAGTTTCCATTTCAAAGGTAGTGGCCAATGCCGCGGAAAAATTAAATACCAAAGTTGAAGTAAGAGACTTTAACTGCTACATAGTGGGTATGGAATAATAGTGTATAAAAGAGTTCTTCTTAAGTTATCCGGGGAAGCTCTCCTTGAGAAATCAGAGGGGCGTTCCATAAGCCCATCTTCGCTGGTTTATATATCCAAAGAAATAAAGAAAGCTTATAGGCGTGGTTTGCAGCTTGCCATTGTGATAGGCGCCGGAAACATTTGGCGCGGCGCTAAAGACGGCAATGGCATGATTGACAGAGTAATATCCGATAATATGGGTATGCTGGCGACCATGATAAACGCCATGGCTCTTCAATCCGCTTTGGAAAATGAAGGGATATCCACCCGCGTTCAAACATCCATTCCGATAGCAAGTATCGCCGAGCCTTTTATAAGAAGAAAGGCCGTAAGGCATTTGGAAAAAGGCAGAGTTGTTATTTTTGCCGGCGGCACGGGCAATCCTTATTTTACGACGGACACGGCAGCCGCTTTGCGCGCCGCTGAAATAAGCGCGGATGTGATATTTAAAGCAACTCAAGTTGACGCTGTTTATACAGGCGACCCAAAAACCGATAAAAAAGCCAAAAAAATAAAAAATATAACTTATATGAAAGCCATCAAAGAACAGCTTCGTTTTATGGATACAAGCGCTTTAACCCTTTGCATGGAAAATAATTTACCCATACTGCTATTTAATCTTCATACGGCCGGAAACATTAAAAAAGCCATTAATGGAGACAAGATAGGAACCTTAATCAAATAAAAAAGGCGGTAATGATTACGGTGAATTATGGATTAAGATAGTAAATTCCTGTGGTAAATCAATTTATGAAAGATAGAATAATCGCGAATATAAACAGTCATTTTGCTTTGTCAAAAGAGATGTTATCTAAAGCCGGTTTAATTGAAGAGGCGGCGGATAAAATTATTACCGCTCTTAAGAATGGCGGGACTCTTTATATTTGCGGAAATGGCGGAAGCGCCGCCGATAGCCAGCATTTTGCGGCTGAGCTTATAGGCCGTTTTCTTATGGAACGCGAGCCTATTAAAGCTTTGGCATTAACCTCCAATACTTCCATTTTAACCGCTATCGGAAATGATTATGGCTATGACAAGGTTTTCGAAAGACAGGTTGACGCTTTTGTGGGCCCGAAAGATATTCTCTTTGGCATTTCAACTTCCGGTAATAGCGCTAATATTATCAATGCTTTAAAGATGGCTAAAAAAAAGGGAGCCTTATCAATGTCTCTTTTAGGTTGTGGCGGCGGAAAAATGGCGCAAGAAAGTGATTTATCCATAATTTGCGCTTCCAATGAAACTCCGAGAGTTCAAGAAATGCATATTCTCCTTATTCATATTCTATGTTCGGTTATTGAAAATAAGCTTTTCCCCTCAAATTAATTCCGGCTATATTTTCTCTCTTATAATCTCCGCTGTAATACTTCTCTTGTTTTTACTATAATTAATAATATATACGATATTTATATTATTAATATAATCCAATAAAAAGGGGTATTGTTATGAACAATGAAACTGAAGTTTCAGATATTCTCGTTAGTCTTGAAAATGAAATGAAGGGCAAAGTTGAAAAATTTAAAAAAGAACTTACCACGCTTAGAACGGGCAGAGCTAATCCCCAGCTTTTGGATGGCGTTTTTGTGGAGTATTATGGAGCTAAAGTTCCTTTAAAGCAAATAGCGTCAATTTCCATACCTGAAGCAAGAACCCTTGAGGTAAGGCCTTTTGATATGTCCGCCCTTGAAAATATTGAAGCTGAACTTAAGAAAATGGATTTGGGTTCATCTCCGTCCAGTGATGGAAAAATAATCAGAATCAATCTTCCCGCTATGACTGAAGAACAGAGAAAAAAGATGGTTAAGATGGTTCGTGAAATGGGAGAGGAGTCTAAAATCGCGATTAGAAATGAAAGACGCGACGCTCTTAATATACTTAAAAAAGCTGAAAAGAGAAGCGAGATAACCGAAGATGATTTGGAAAGCTATGAACAAAAGGTTCAAGCTCTTACCGATACCCATATCAAAGGCGTGGTCGGGGTTATCGACTTTAAAGAAAAGGAGCTCCTTACTATTTAAAAGTATATTGCCAAAGCATGCAAAAGCAAAATTTATTGAAAAACATCGATCATTCCAAGTTACCCGAACATGTGGCTATCATTATGGACGGCAATAGGCGGTGGGCCAAAAAGAAGGGGCTTCCCTCCATTATGGGCCATCGCAAGGGAGTCCAATCCGTTAAAAATATTGTCAGCGTTGCCAATAAAATGGGTATAAAGGCTTTAACTATCTACGCCTTTTCGACGGAAAATTGGAATAGATCAAAATTGGAAGTTAATGCTTTGATGTTTTTGCTGAAGAAAGTTTTAAAGAAGTACGCGACTGAACTTAAAGAAAATGGAATAAAACTTATGGTCAGCGGAAGGATAGAGGAGATGCCCCGGGGCATAGCCAAAGAAATTTCCGCGTCCGTTGAAAAGTTAAAAGACGGAAAAAAATTGATTTTAAATATCGCGCTTAATTACGGCGGTCGGCAGGAAATAGTGGATGCCGTTAATAAAATTATAAAATCAAAGACAAAGAAAGTTAATTTAGCTTCCTTCAATAAGTTTCTTTATACTTTCCCCCTTCCCGATCCTGATTTGCTGATAAGGACATCGGGAGAACTAAGAATTTCCAATTTTCTTTTATGGCAAACCGCCTATAGCGAGTTTTATGTAACGGATGTTTTATGGCCTGATTTTGGTGAAAATGAATTTTTCACCGCCATAGCGGAATATCAGAAACGCGAAAGACGATTTGGTAAAAAATAATATTAAAAAGAGGTAATGATGCTGCTTCCCAGAATATTGACCGCCATTATAGGCGTGCCCCTTGTGCTTGTCGCGATTCATATCGGCAATCTGCCGTATATGTTTTTTATCTTCACCATAATAGCCCTTTCTCTTTATGAATATTCGGTTCTGATGAAACTTGGCCAAAAGCCGGTTCAAAACTCCGTTCTTTTTATTTTCGGACTGCTTATTCCCCTGGCTTTTATTCTGGATTCTTATTCTCAGAACATGTTTGGAGGAAATAATTTTGCCATTTGTATTTTTACCGCCGCTTTCATTGTTTCCGTCATAGTGGAAATATTTTCCTCAAAAAAATATCTGGAGAGAATAGCTTTTACTCTTTTTGGAATTGTTCTCATTTCCTGGAATTTATCTTATTTAATGGGGATAAGAAATATTAATCCCGATGGTGAAGGTCTGACATTTATTATTATCATTTCCGTATGGATTATGGATACGGCCGCTTATGCGGGCGGCAGAATGTTCGGCAAAAGACGGCTTTCCTCCATAAGTCCCAAGAAAACATGGGAAGGCGCGATAGCCGGGTTTATCACGGCCATTGCCAGTGTTTTATTATTGCGTTTATTTCTTAAAGACAGCGTTCCCGTTCCCATGGCATTGGGCATCGGTTTATTGATAGGCATTATAGCTCAAATGTCCGATCTTGCGGAATCCATGATAAAAAGAGCGGTCGGCGTAAAAGATTCATCCAATCTTCTTCCCGGACACGGCGGTATTTTAGATAGATTTGATTCCTATATTTTTTTGGCTCCGGCCATTTATTATTTTGTGATTTTAATTCGCTAATTGTATTTATTTAATTGTTGTGTGGGAATTTAGGGCTTGATATTTGTAATTTGATGTATAGGAATTTCAAAGTAAGCGCAAAAAGCGCAAAACAAATCTCCCCCGGCCCCTCTTTGTTAAAGAGGGGAGCAAATTCCCCCCTTTTGCAAAGGGGGTTAGGGGGATTTTGGCAGGATAAAGAAAAGTTTCCCGCCTTTGGCGGGACTAATTTAGCGTAACGGAATTTCAAAGTGTCCACAAAAAGGCACAAAGGACACATATACGAATTAAACGCAGAGTTCACAGAGAACATAAAAGCGCAGAGAACGCGGAGGAAGAATAAAAAATAGGAAAAATCTGTAAAAATCCGCGTCTGCTCGCCACAGTATATTGTTGGGGCAAAAGTTGTTTGGTCGTCCGCATAGCTACCGACACCTTATGAAGCATAGCTTCGTTAATTGTAGTTTGGGTTTGAGTTTTTAACTCTGCGGACTCTCTGTAAAAAGCTCTGCGTTCTCCGCGTTAAAAAAAGTTGCCGCTGAAGGCTAATTTAATTATGAAAAAAATTGTCATTTTAGGTTCTACCGGATCAATAGGCGTAAACGCGCTTAAGGTTATCGATAAGCTGGGCCCGGATTACGGGCTTCTGGGTATAACCGCTCATTCAAATATAAAATCTTTTCTCAGACAGATTCACAAGTTTAAACCCAAATATGTGACAATTTTTGATTTTGACGCTCATAAAGCTTTAAAGAAACTTCTCCCAAAAAATATCAAACTGCTTGCCCCCGGAGTAGAAGGCTTATGCGAAATGTCTTCTTTAAAGGAAGCGGATATAGTTTTAAACGCGGTGTCGGGTTCCGTTGGTTTTGCCCCGCTTATAGCTTCAATCAGGGCATCCAAACATATCGCCCTTGCCAATAAAGAGCCTATGGTTATGGCGGGCGAAAATATTATGAAAGAGGCCTTTAGATGGAAGGCGAACATAATACCCGTGGATTCCGAGCCTTCCGCCATATTCCAGTGCCTTCAAAATTACAAGGCAAAAGACTATGATGATGCTATTTCAAGAATTTTTTTGACCGCTTCCGGCGGAGCCTTTTATAAATATAAGCGCTCCCTTGAAAAAGTTACTCCGGCCATGGCTTTAAAACATCCAAATTGGAGTATGGGCGCTAAAATAACAATTGATAGCTCCACCTTGATGAATAAGGGTTTGGAAGCGATTGAAATTAAAAATTTTTTTGGTGTAAGCATTAAAAAGATAAATGTCATGGTTCATCCCCAATCCATAATTCATTCAGCCGTTGAATTAAAAGATAAATCCGTTTTGGCGCAGATGTCATTGCCGGATATGAAATTGCCCATACAGTATGCCATAACATATCCCGAACGCTTAACCTGCCCCGTAAAGCCCATGGACTTTTTTAAGCTGGCTAAACTGGATTTTATAAAACCTGATTTTAAAAAATTTCCCTGTCTTGAGCTTTCTTTTGACAGCGCTCGCAAAGGCGGGTCTTATCCTTGCGTGCTTAATGCCGCCAATGAAATCGCGGTAGATTCTTTTTTGAAAGGCCAAATAGGTTTTTGCGATATACCCAAGGTTATAGCCAAAACTCTTTCTCTTCACCGGCCCGCATCCTCGATAGTGCCTTCATTTGGCGATATCTCGGAAATAGATGAATGGGCAAGGTTAAAAGCCCAAGAAGTAATTAGAAATAAAAAAGTAAAAATTTTCGCGAAGTAAATTCAAAATTGTGAGGCTTATATGATTATTTCCATCTTAGGAATATTACTTACTTTCGGCGCTGTTATCTTTCTTCATGAACTGGGACATTTTATTGTCTGTAAACTATCAAAAATTAAAGTGGAAGCTTTTTCTTTTGGTTTCGGTCCCGAACTTAAAGGTTATACAAAGGGTGATACCAGATATTCTTTAAGAGCTATTCCTCTTGGCGGCTATGTTAAACCCGCGGGAGAAAACATTGAAGAAGTATCGGGCTCTCCCGACGAGTATTTTTCAAAACCATGGTATATAAGATTGGCTGTTGTTTTGGCCGGACCTCTTATGAATTATATTTTGGCTTTTGTTCTTTTTACATCGGTTGTTATTTTCACCGGCCAGCCTATCGCGTCCAAAAAAGCGATAGTAGGTGATGTTATAGCTTCTTATCCCGCCGAGGCGGCGGGACTGAAAGCGGGTGACAAAATTATAGCCGTGAACGGAAAGAAAGTAAAAACATGGGAAGAGATGGCGGGCCTTATTCATAAAAATGTTGAAAAGGAAATTTCAATTTCATATGAGAGAGAAGGTTCAGCCAAGGGGTTTGCGAAACTTATAACCAAAAAAGATCCTTCGGGCCAAATGGGGCTTATAGGTGTTTCGCCTCTCATTACATACGCGCCCATAAGTTTTATTAAGTCCGTTAAAATCGGCGC